>CBDUAB010000009.1:0-14226 GCA_965365045.1 uncultured Planctomycetales bacterium | reverse complement strand
ACACAATGGGCTCGATGCGCAAGAAATCGGGCTCAAGCCGCAAAACGACCGACCTACCCTGGAGCGAAGACATCCGAGGTTTTCAGGGGATAGAAGCCTCGTTGCGGAATCTACCACTGCAACCTGGCCAGCGGCGTGAAATAGCCGTGTTCGTCCCGCTAATGGATCAAATTCAGCGATACGAAATGGTCGCCGATGTTTGGGAGGAAACTGCAACTATCGCGAATCGGCAGCGTCTATTGAAGGTCGACGTGGAATCTGTCGGCAATTCCGCGGCTACCGAGCGCCTAACGTATTGGATTGATGAACAAGGTGTCGTGCAAAAGGAAGCACGCAGCTTTCTTGATCAAACAACGCTGCGAGCTACCGAGATGGCTGCCATGTCACCGAATGACACGATTGATTTTGACTTGGGGTTGTACGCCCGGGTTCCACTTGCAGCGGAATTTCCCGCCACCGCTGCTGAACGTGCTCGCTATCGAGTAACAATGACCGATGGCGATCCAGCGGCGATTTTTGCCAATTGCAGTTACCAGCGCATTTCCAGTGTCGATGAACACACGGCCTTGATCGACGTTGGTATAGACAAGGGTGACCAACCTGATCAATCAGACCAGCCGCCAACGCCCCATGACATCGAGCCCAATCGCTGGATCGAATCGGCGCATGAGTCAATTGTTTCCCTGGCTGACGCTGCCGCGGGTTCGACAAGCGATCCACACCAGGCGGCGGTCGCCATTGGCGAGTATGTGTTTCGCTGGTTAGACAAGTCGGAATCCGACCAAGTCTTGGCGACGGCTCGCCAGGCGGCGGAAGGTCGCAAGGGTGACTGTACGGAACACGCCATGTTGACCGCGGCTGCTTGCCGAGCGCGTGGCATTCCGGCTCGCGTTGCGATTGGACTGATTTACGACGATCCAAGTCAGAGCATGGTGTATCATATGTGGACGGAAATTTGGGTTGATGACGCTTGGCTGCCAATCGATGCCACACGTCCCCACGAGGGGTTTGTTGCCGCCCGTTTGAAGTTGAGCGATTCCGATCTTGCCAGTGCGTCTGATTTCGGCATCGTCGCGCCGGTCATTCGTGTCGCTGGACAACTGACGATCGAAGTCGAAGGCAGTTAGAATTTCATGTTCAAAGTCATGAAAGGCATCGTTCTTGCCGGGGGTGCTGGCAGCCGGCTGCAACCGGTGACTCGGGGAGTGAGTAAGCAGCTACTGCCGGTATATGACAAACCGATGGTGTACTACCCACTGTCGGTGTTGATGTTGACTGGGATTCGGGACATCTTGTTGATTTCAACACCGGAAGATTTGCCGCAATACGAGCGGCTTTTGGGAGACGGATCTTGGTTTGGCATTTCCCTTCATTATGCCCCACAACCACGCCCGGAAGGATTGGTACAGGCATTCCTGATTGGCCGGGAATTCATCGGGTCCAATAACGTGGCACTGGTGCTGGGCGATAACATCTTTTACGGACAAGGCTTCACACCTAAGCTCAAGGCAGCGGCGGAACGCTCGGTGGGGGCCACGGTATTCGGATACGAGGTTCATGATCCACAGCGGTTCGGCGTCGTCGAGTTTGACGCCGCGGGCAAGGCAATTTCCATTGAGGAAAAGCCGCGTCACCCGAAGTCGAATTACGCGGTGACCGGTCTTTATTTCTACGACAACGATGTGATCGACATCGCAAAATCGGTTACGCCTTCAAACCGACACGAGCTCGAGATTACGACAATCAATCAGGAGTATTTGCGATCTGGTAAATTGCACGTTGAAGTCCTTGGGCGCGGTTATACGTGGCTTGATACAGGAACCCATGACAGCTTACTCGAGGCCTCGCTGTTCGTCCGTGCCATCGAACATCACCAAGGTTTCAAACTGGCCTGCTTGGAAGAAATTGCGTTGCGCAACGGCTGGATTGATCTCAGCGAAATCAATCGCGCCGCGGACGCTCTTGGCCAGACCCAATACGGTCAATACCTGCGGACCTTGCGAGGACGTACTCGTTGAGCGGAAAGTGACTTAAGGGCTGGCTCCTTTAGGATCGCGGTCGCTCCCAGGCACTGTCCAGTCTCTTGCTAGTGCATTCACTCGACTGGATATTCAATGCCAATTTTTGGGCGAGTGTGTTGTTTGCGATTTCATGGCTTCGGAATCCTGGCGCGGAAAAAACTTGCCGTTATCTAAACACGCTGGCAATCACAGAAAGCCAGAATCTGTCCGCTCTTGACTGATTTTCGAAATTCGATGCCGCGGAATAGCTTCCCATGCACCTGAAACGCATTGACGAATGCCTTTGGACTGTAGAAATACGATCTGTCGTACTCGACGGAGGCAACGCCAATCATCGGTATACGTGCCATCAATCTGGCCATGAAGAATCTCTCGGTTGCCAGTCGCGCCTTGTTGAGTACTTTACCAACTAGCGACCGTTGCTTCGAGTCTGTTTCCCCAGGTGAATGAAAGGACTCAAACAGAAATTGGTTGTCTATCGGTTGGCGAAATTCAACAATAAGGGTTCCCTTGCAAAGTTGAACGAGTCTCTTCATGACCAACATCGGGTCGGTAACATGGTGAAGGACATTATTAAACGAGACAAAGTCGAATTGCTCCGTGCAATCAACTTCCTCCACGAGCCCCTCTATGACCTCGATCTTGCCGTTCCAGAGGCCGGCGAGCTTTTCCAAAATTCGAAATCGCTCGGGATCCGCCTCGATGCCCACCGCGCGACTTGCGCCGCGGCGGATGGCTTCGTGTAGAAAGAAGCCGTAGTAGCAACCGACGTCGAGGTATGTCTTCCCCTCAAAGTCGTCGGGGAATATCTTGTCGGCCAAAGGCTTGCGATCTCTGCCAGGGATAACGCGGCCTGAAGGCAGCGTAATTTTCTGGTAACCCGTAAAATGAGTATTCTCAATGAATGCATCGAGTTCAGTTTGATCCAAGGATTGGTCCTCTACGTCCAGATAATTGCGAAATCGCGGTCATCTCAGATGGACTAGATCGTGCCGAAAAACTCTTTTCAATTCAGCTAATCGACTCGGTCTGTTCTGTTCCACGTAAACCAGAGCGTCAACCGCAGCAGCTAACGTCCGTCCTTCACAATAGCCGCGTGAGATAAAAGACAGGTACTCGGACATCGAAATTGGAAGCTTTTCAAGAAGGATTGCAGTATTGTCCACTGGATGAAGCACCGGTCTCGATACTACTTCGTATTCTTTTGGTTCCAGATACTTTCTTCCCATCACCAATAAACACGCAATGCGGTGACACCCGTCGCCTGCATAAAACGAGGTGTCAAAGGTCTTTCCATTCACCTCCTGAACTAAGCTTCCGCTCCTCAGGCTGATTGGATGTTGATAGTCGAAACCTTGTGTAGACATCGATTCCCAAAGATTCCGTGCATTCTCGACACGCGCGTAAAAGTGCTTGCGAATTTGATCATCGTCGTGGTAAATCTCTGGAAGCATTTGAGTTACAAAGACTTCCTTGAACCATGTTTGGTAGGCGCGCGCGACCGGGGTTTCTAGCAAAGTACGAAAATCACTTGTCGACAGACCGCCAGTGTCGGCAAGAAAGCTTATGAAATCGACGCGAACCAAGATATCATACCGAAGCGGGCAAACCAAATCTTCGATTGTGATCCGTTCGCCAATCTCCAGCCCGGACACACGTTTCTCATGCCATCGCCGACTGATACCTCCTGGAATGCTTTTGAATTTACGAATCAAGGATGAAGAAACGGACATGTGCCAACCGGTTTTTCGCGAGAGAAAAGTCATTAGAGGTCGATCCTCGTCCATGAGGGAAGTATTGAACGGACTGCGCGAGATGCTGACTCGGATCGACCAATTGGGGCACCCGAGGATGACGCGACCAACTCCACCGGCTGACTTTCATCAATTAGGCGTGGATATGTTTTGGATCGTTGCGATAATTAAAGGTTTGACACACGTCGAATCGAACACCCCACGGCCAACACAGCCGATCCGCTCGTCGAAACATAATAGCAGAGAACGACTTTTTTTGTGGATTATTTTGCGACACAAAATTGCTAAATTGAAAAGAATCAATGGCCACATCGCGGAGCCGCAGAGATCTTAACGTGTCCCTCCCTATTATCGGATTAACCCTATCTGTTCCGTCGCCTCACGCGTCGAACATAGACCCTCGAGCAATCGAAAACTTACCCCGCTAAGCCGTTTAAGTTAAAATCGACGTTTATCTCTAATTATTACTCGCATCGCGATGCGAGATTTCAATCGAACTAGACGAACCATTGTCTGCGAACGGACGACGGACATACTGCAACGGATTTTTCACGAACGAGAATCGGTGTCCGTCACCGACGGGGACGGAGTGTGCCATGGCCGGACTTCATCGCAAAAAAATCAGCTGCCGAGGCTAGAGCCCAAGAGATGCGATCATGAAAAACAAACTCGAATTGATCACGGAGTCTGAGTTTGATCTCGATTCATCCGACAACGATTTTGACATGTGGGGTATGTTGTGGCGGCGCAAATGGATTGTCGCTGCATCGACAACGCTGAGTCTGATACTGGGATGCTTGTATTTCTTGCAGGCGCAACCCGTCTATCAATCCACGGCCCGTGTCCTCATCGAACGCAAACAGCCCGCTATCCCGATTGGTAGCGCTCAAGAGAGCGCCTGGACGGCCCGCCAGTATTTTCTAGCCGACGCCCTCAAGCACCCAATCATATTGCAGAGTCCGCAAATCATTGTTTCCGCCTACGAGGAACGAAAACTGAATCAATTAGTATCGCTTAAGGAAAGCGAGTATCCTCTTCAAACAATCCTCGAGAACCTCAAAGTAGGCGCCGAAATCGAAGGGCTGGGTGTCTACAATATCTCATTTGACGGTACGAACAAACGGGATACAGCCAAGGTGGTCAAAGCCATCATTGACACTTATCGCGACTTTCTCCAAGCGACGCATCACACCGTAGGTCTCGAAACACGTGACTTGATCGTCCGAGGCAAAGATGAACTGGCGCGTGCATTAACTAAGAAGGAGCAGGCATACAACGAATTCCGCCGCAGCGCACCATTGATGTGGAAAGACGGGACCGGCATGAATCTACATCAGGAGCGTCAGGCGGCAATCGAAACGCAACGTTCTGTCATTCTTCTGAAAAAGAGCGAATTGGAATCGCGGCTCGATTCGGTCCAGTCCGCGATTCGCCGGCACGAGAATTTGGACGCTATTCTCTCCATGGCTGCGCAGGCATTACCGGATCTTGTACGCCCGTTCGTCAAGATCGTGCATCCGGTTGACCGCAGACGTGAAGCGGTGATTCGTGAGCAGGCCACGCTGTTACCTTTGGTATTGCAAGAGGAGGAATTCGTTTCGCGATATGGTAATGACCATCCAAGAGTCAAGTCGGTACGCCGACGAATCAAACATACTCGAGAGTACTTGACGAAGATCACGGAGACCGAGGAAGCCATTGCCAATGAGCCACTCGATCCGAGGCAGGAGGCATTGTCGCGGCAATGGAAACAGGACCTCATACGCGGCTATGTGGCGATGTTGCGCCAGGATTTGGAACAGTCACAAGAGGCTGTCGACAAACTGAATGAGCTTTTTAAAAATGAAGCTGAACTTGCCAAAGACCTAGCCGTACATCAGATTCAGGATGAAGTTCATCGCAACGACATTGCACGCACGCAGCAATTGTTCGATCGCCTGTTAAAGAGTCTCGATGAAATCAAGCTCGTTGAGAATTCCGCGGGCTACAACTTCAGTGTTTTGGCTCCGGCGGGACCGGGAATGAAGATAGCACCGAGTATACCCAAGGTATTTGCGATTTCTGGTATATTGGGAATGATCGTGGGAGCTGGACTTGGTTACCTTGTGGAGCTGACTGACAAGAGTTTTCGCAGCCCTGTGGAGATTAGTCAGAGTCTTCATCTTCCGGTTGTTGGCAACGTGCCGATTATGGTGGCCGATGAAAGCGTCGTCGCTGATGTCAATCACGGACTTGACCCAGTTCTCTGCACGTTGCATCAGCCGCGGACGCACGCTTCGGAAGCGTATCGAACCGTTCGGACGGCGATTTACTTCAACGCGCGTAGTGAAAAGCATCAAGTCATTCAGATCACAAGTCCTCGACCTGGTGACGGAAAATCGACCCTAGCGGCTAACCTGGCGATCACCATAGCTCAGTCTGGAAAATCAACGCTGTTGCTAGATGCTGATTTTCGCCGTCCCACTCAGCATCGCTTGTTTGGCTTTTCAGAGTCCGTTGGCCTGGCGACGGTTGTTGATGGCCGCGCCGAACCGGCCGACGCCTACCACACGATTTCCAGCGTCGAAAACCTGACGGTCATAGCATGTGGGCCACGCCCTGAAAATCCGTCGGAATTGTTGTCTTCATTACAATTCCAATCAACATTGGCATATCTACGCGAGCAGTTCGACTTTGTTATTGTCGACACTCCACCGCTGTTGGCCGTCAGCGACCCTCGTGCGGTCGCTGCCCAAGTGGATGGCGTTTTACTGACAATGCGCATCGACAAAGAGGCTCGCCCGGTAGCCACTCGTGCTCGAGAGATTCTCGTCGAGACGGGTGCAAATATCATCGGTATTGTCGTCAATTGTGTCGGACATAGAGAAGGTGGTCGCTATTACAAATACCGCGCCGAAGGCTACGGCTATGCCGCGAATCGTTACGGGTATGGGTACGGGCACAGCTACGGTTATGGCAACGATTGCGTCGACGACTTCGTCGAATCCACTGCCCAAATCGAACAAGCCGGAGAAAACGGGAAACCGGAAACGGCGGAGGAATGTCGCGAGTCATTAGTCAAGAGTCCAGAGTCAAAAGACTAGAGTCAAGAGTTTGTTCCACTAACGGCATGGCCGTTCTCAATGGCCGATCATTGGATCTTGCGCTTCGCCATCGAGCACACCGCCGTTGGTTGTCGTTTGGACGGCGCTAAAGAAAACGCGTGTTGACAGCGTTGAGCATTCTACGCGATCGTTTTCTCGCCTTGCTGACGTGGCCTTGGGTGCGCGCGACGAATCTGATCGTCCCCAATTGGACGGGCATCAAATTCGCTGTACGGTCCAGTGCGGTTGTCGCTGTCGGCCTGATCATGGCTCGGCTATTCAGTTTTGGGACGTCGGCGACGATTGCTCGAACCGCGGGACCGGAATGTTTTGGGCAGTACACGCTGTTCACCACCTTTTTCGTGATGGCGGCGGGGATCGCTCTGGCTTTTGATAACACGTTCATTCGTTTCACAATTCGCCATACCGATTCCGAGCGGGAGGCTGGAACATTTCTCATTCTGAATGTTGCGGCAAAGGTTGTTTTCGGCGCTGGTTGTTTTGTTATTGGCCCTTTCTTGGCAAACTGGATTTCCACGCATGTGCTCAATCGTCCAGAAAGCGCCCACGTCCTTACCGGTGCGTTTTTTGCGGCAGGGGTTGTTCCTTTATTTGATACGGTGACTGCTTCCTATCAGAGTCGCAAGCGCTTCGTCATGTTCGGAATGCTAACGCCCATCTTCAATGGATTGATTTTTTTCGGGATGCTTGTCTTAGGCTTTACAACAGACTTAATCTCCATTGATACGATCACCGTCGCCTACCTTAGTGTGGCCTTGCTACTGGCAATCGTTGCGATCGTTTGGATGAAAAAGCGAATTTCAATTGATCGCGTTAGCATCCGGCGGCATGGCCAGGATTTCTTTAAAGTCTGTTCGATTTTGGCTAGTTCTAAGCTAATTAATCTGATTGGAAATCGATTGGATGTGATCATCCTCGCATCAACACTAACGCTCGTGGAGTTGGGTAATTATGGCGTAGCCATTAGGATGAGCGTCGTTGTGTCGCTAATCACGGCTGTTATGCGCACGATTCTGATGCCGCGCGCGGCTGCATCCGTTGAGGATCCATCAAGACTTCGACGCTACCTGCAACTTGCCGGCTTGTACACGTGCCTACAGGCAACGACGGCTTTGATTTTTGCGTTGTTTGCCGGGTCGGCCATCGAGTGGTTGTTTGGCCCTGAATACACCAACGCAGTCGGTCCGGCGGTCGTGCTGCTGGTAAATGCTGTAGTCATGGGCGTGGTCTGTGCTTTGCAGGCGTTGGTGCAGTGTGGCAAGCGGCCGTCGATATTGGTCGGCCTGTCAATCGCGAAAATCCTTGCAAGCTGGGGCTTGTTGTCCGTACTGATACCTAGATATGGAACCATTGGTGCGGCGGCCGCCATGACATGTGTTCAAGTGATCATCGTGGTGATTCTCGGCATGATTGTGTTTCAACATCGTCCCAAGCATGGGCTAGGTATCGCATGAACCCGCAGTCCATAGCCGCCGTAGGATTGCTGGCATACTCGCTTGGCACGCTGTTTTATTTGCCTTCTTTGGTACGGGACGTACGGTCGGTTCGCGGAGCGCCTCTCAAGATAGCAGTGTGCTGGACACTGATGTTCGTCGGACTAGGTGTGTATTTTGTTAGGTCTTCCCTCGTCAAAGGCCTGGATGAGGTCGACTCGTCGGCAAAGTTTCAGATCGTCTGCTTTGGTATCGCGTCCCTAATCGTCCTCCAATTAGTGGGAAAAGGAAACGCGCTAAGGCATCTCAAACAACACGCGGTGTTTTGGTTGTTTGCATACGGTATCCAAGGCGTATTATCGGCATCCTATTCCGCAAACCCTACGGTGTCGCTTTACAAAGCAGCGCTTGTTGTTTTCGACGCCGTGCTAATTGCCGTCGCGATCTTTCACATTTCGAAAGTCCGCGGAGCTGATCGATTTCTCTACAACCTGACGATTTTCCTCGTCTCGATGCTTGTTGCAGGAGCATTGCTTGGTGGTGTTATCTGGCCAGTTGACGCCTATCGTCCGAGCAAAGGAATCTTTGGCGTGATCCTGCAAGGCACTTTGCCATGGATGAATTCAAACGGACTGGGGTTTCTTTCGGCTGTGACGTTGGTGGTCGCCCTGCGGCGAAGCTTCGAACGGGTGCCGCTGCAGGAAAAGCTATACTGGGCCGGATTGTTCGTTGCCGGCGGTGTGACTTTGGTGTTGAGTCAAGCGCGAACCGGTTTAGCGGCTGTCGCACTGGCGATTTTCTTCATGGCATACTGGATTCCTCGTATGCGCGTCACTGCCGTCGTGCTAGCACTGCTGATTACCTGTTTCTTCATTGCCAAGGGAGAGGCACTTCAAACGGTAGTTGTCTATGCTCAGCGTGGCCAGAAAAGTGGTGGTTTCCAAACTCTCATTGATCGCTACGAAGTGTGGAAGGACGTTGGCGGAACACTTTTTTCCGCTTCGCCAATTGTCGGACACGGTTTTGATACAGGCGACCGTTACACCGGCGAATTGTATTTTGGTCGCATGTATCACATGCACAATTCTCATATAGAAATATTAACGAACAGCGGCGTTGTCGGTTATTTCCTCTGGTTGAGTATGGTTATCTGTGTGCTGGTGCAAGCAAGACGGCTTTTTCGCATGCATCGGCCGGTCGTTCGCGAAGGTGACCGATTTGTTGTTGAGACCATGGCTGTCATAATTGTGATTCTGCTGCGCACGATCACGGGTTCCGTTCTGGCAACACACCAGTGGTCGTTAATGATTTTTTTGAGCATTTTGGCGGTTGCAATGATCCAGTTCGAAAGCGACTTGCACATGAAAAAACACGGCCGATCTAGTGCCATGTTGTCACCAGCCTAAGTGAACTGTTTCTCGAATGAGCACCGCAGCATGAGAGGCAAAAGCAACGAGCGACGCTCAGCGAAGGCGGACGGCGTCTGCACCGTTTGCATCGCCGGCATGCATCGGTCGGGTACGTCGCTCATGGCCAACTATTTTCAGCACTGTGGGATACCGATGGGGGACGATTTGGTCGGCCCAGGTGTGGGTAACCGCCTGGGTCATTTTGAAGACCGTGACTTCTTAGAGTTTCACAAACAGTTGCTGGTCGATAACCGCACGAACATGTTTGTGCCACGAAAGCCTGTTTTTGTCAGCCAACAACGTCGCGTCGAAGCCCGCGCGTTGCTGGCTCGAAAATCTTCGCAGCATCCGGTCTGGGGCTGGAAGGAGCCCCGTACATCGCTTTTTCTCGACCTGTGGGCAGATCTGCACCACGGGCTGCGGTTTGTTTTCATGTATCGAGAACCACTGGTTGTCGTGGAGTCGCTCTACCGGCAAATGAAGATCAAATACCTTTACGGCGCACCTTGGTTGGCTGTGCAGTCATGGATTCATTACAACGAACAGTTGCTCGACTTTCATGCGCGCCAGCCTCGCCGTTGTGTCTTCGTGAACATCAATGGATTTAACGCCCAGCCTCGCGCAAACGCGCAGCGTTTGGCTGACGCAATCGGCGTGCTGCTTGATCGGCCGTACGAAGACGTGTATCGACATCAAGAAATGTCGTCTGGACAAAAGCCGCTCAAACCGTTTCCGATTGGCCTCTACCTTGGTTTTGCACAACGCTGGTGGGGTTCACGGCTTGACGCACTCATGGCGAGAATTGATGACGTCGCGCTCGTTCGCTCGCCATCCGGCCAGTGCAATTGAAAGAGAACAGTTGCCGAACGTGAAAGTGGTGAGCCTCCACTGGGGGTATTCTCTCGGAGGGGTGGGGAAATATGGCGTGATGATTGATCGCGTGCGTGATCATTTGCCGATCGACATCCAACATATCTGTATACGCGGTCGTGATTGGCAGTGTGATACAAAGACGCTGGCAGAGATCAACGCGATTGAGATCTTGATTCGCTCACGATGTGATGTGTCGTGGACTTGGCGCCTTGCCAGGCAGCTGAAAATGCTGAAACCCGAAATTGTAATGACGCATGGGTTTAATGGCCACTTCGTCGCCTCACTGATGTCATTGCTAAAAGTGTTTCCAGGCACCTTGGTGTGCTCCTACCACGGACTTTACCATCCAACGACGCTGTTTCGAAGGCTGTTGGCCCCTGTGTTTAACGGCTTCACTGAGTACTATATTCGTCGCCGCGCCCAGGGTGCTGTCGCCGTTGCCGATTGTACGAAGCGGTACCTCATTTCCAAACACATCGACAGCGACAAGATCACTGTCGTTCACAATGGCATTGATAATCGAGCGACGTGCGCGAGGCCGCGCGGTGACATACGGGCGGAGTGGAATGCGACGCAAGACGACATTGTGATTGGCGTTGCCTCCCGTATCGATCCGGTAAAAGGGATTACTTATTTGGTCGCAGCATTCTCGGAATTGGCGAACAAGCATCCGCGGATTCGACTGGTCATCGTGGGAACCGGCACGGTTGAACGCGCTTTGCGGGAACAGGTAGATCTAGCCGGCTTCAGCGAACGCGTTCATTTTGCTGGCTTTCGCACTGACGTTGACGACTGCCTCTTGGCATTCGATATTTTCGTCTTGCCGTCGCTGGCCGAGTATCATTCGATCGCTCTGTTGGAGGCTATGCGCGCGGCCAAGCCGATCATCGCGACCGACGTCGGTGGAAACACCGAATCTGTCCGTGATCAAAAGGAAGCTTTGATTGTAGAATCAGCCAGCGTCCCCGCTTTACGTGACGCGCTCGATGAAATGATCACCAATCGCGAATTACGTGCGCGGCTTGCGACAGCTGTCCGCAAGCGGTTTGAACAGGAATTCACCGAAGACACGATGGTAACGAAGACCGCGGAGTGGATGAACACGTTTCTGAACGTGCCATCTCCTGCACGATGAAGCTGTTCGTGGTTACGCACGATTTGACACCACTCAACAGCCATCTCATGCCCTGGCGTACAGTTTGTGAGGTCGTGGCACACGCAAAGAATTACGGCTGCGAAGCCCGGCTCCTGTCGCTTGGTAAATCGGTCGGCGAAATCGCCGGAAAGTATGTTCCGGTAGGAACAATGTCAATTGCGAAATGCCGTGTGACGCTCAAGTCTGGCCTCGCAGCGTATGTTCGACGGGAACGTCCGGACGTCGTATTCTGGCCGATTGTTTGGCGTGAGTCGCGTTGGCGAACGAAGGTTGCTTGTGATTTAGGTCTCCCTATTGTGGGTTACTTTCCAGGTGGCGTGTACCGATTTACTGACGTACTGTATGCGGTGCGCCGCATCGGAGTGCGACCGTCGTTGCCTTACTTGTGGGATGCGCTGGCTAACAAACGTCAGCAGTTATCATTTTTTCAAAAGGCCGGTATTCACCAGCTTATTGCGATGACCGAATGGACGGCGCAAACTGCCATACGCGCGGGATGGCCGCAAGAAGATGTTGCTGTCATTCCTCCCGGCCGCGAGGATGCCCATGATTTGTGCGCGGATCATGACTTTCTTAGACGCGAGTTCCGCGCATGGGTGGCGGGGCGTCCTTTTTTTCTGTTCATGGGGCCGCCGAGTGAAATCAGAGGAGTACACGAGTTGCTGTCCGCATTTGACGTCGCAGCGCAACAGAACGACGATCTTTGCTTGGTGTGCCTTTTTCGCAACGATGCCGATCTCGACACGGATAGAATGCGCGCAGTAATCGACCGCATACGCTGTCGCGATCGAGTGTATGTCGTCTGGGAATCGGCAAGCCGTGAAGAACTCGCGGCCTTTATGCAAGCATGTCATGCCGTTGTGTTGCCCTTCGTCATCGTGCCCTCGGAAGTGCCGCTGGCCATCGTGGAAGCCTTGGCGTATGGAAAGCCTGTGATCACGACGCTCACTGGTGGAACGGGGCGATTTGTTGACAAGTTCGGGATAACGTGCCGGCTCGGCGACATCCGAGACCTTGCGGCCGCCATGTTATTGTTGGTTTCGGATGCCAAACTCTATGACAATCGGTGCGAGGCCGTTGTCGCCATGCATCGAGTGCATCCACAATGGGATCGCGTCTGCCGCGCGTGGATTGACGTTGCCAGCCCTTTGTTGGATGTGGGCAGCAGCGCGTGAAATAATGCGATTCCGCGGACAAATCATTTCGATTAGTGGCGTTGACGGGTGCGGCAAAACGACCATCGTCGACGAAGTAAGGCGTATGTTATCCCGTGACGGGATGCCAACACGCTACGTGTGGCTACGATACAATCACTACCTGACAAAGGTATTGCTTGCCTTTTGTCGCGTCATCGGCATGACGAAATACGAGGAAGTGAACGGCCTGCGGGTAGGCTATCACAATTTCCATAATTCAAAACTTATCGCGTACTTATTTGTGTGTCTTACTTATGTCGACACCGTGTTCGCGACGCTGTTCAAGGTGTACGCACCCGCCTTCTTTTCGCGGTCAACTGTCATATGTGATCGTTGGGCGCTGGACATCATTGTGGATCTGCAAGTGGACACGAACATAGATTTTGTCCACAACAGGATTCTGCGAAACGCATTTTTGGGATTGATGCCTCGAGACACCAAGTGCTTTCTGATCGAACGCAATGATAAAGACGTACTTGCAGCGCGACCAGAAAATGCTGTTGATCGGACTTACCCAGCGCGATGCGCCTTGTACGAGGCACACGCCAAAAGTTCTCGTATCAATCGTGTGGATAACAACGGTCGTGTCGCGTCGGCAGTGAATCAGATTGTGGGAACGATCATCTAAGAATCTGTGTCGGTAAAATGAAACCACAGAGGAGTGGCTGGCGAGTTTTGCCTCCCGTGATCATTTTGCGTTATTGGTTGTTGCAAGGCTCGCTCTACATGAATTGGAGCGAAAGGCTGCACCGCTGGACACTGGAGTTGCTCATTTTTCTTGTTACTTGGGCGTTGTTTCTTGTTTTCTTGTCACCGGGATTGGCCGCCGCGCTAGGTTTCGCCGTCGCGCACACGATCAGCGCGGTTTGTAATGGGCATGTATTTGCAATGTTGACACACGACCTGTTTTGGTTCAGTCCGTATAAGAACCGTGACAAGTTCATTAATTACGTGTCAACGATTGCGGATCGATTGGCAAGGAAAAAACCGCGGACCGTATGTGGGGTAGTTTTTTTCGGAAGTCTATCACGCGGAGTGTTTCGAGAATCTTCGGATCTGGACCTCCGTGTTATCGCCGCCGATGGATTCTGGAACGCCCTGGGAGCAGCACATCTGGTTTTTCTAGAACGGCTGCGCGCATCGTTTGCCGGGTTTCCCTTGGACATCTATATGTTTCACGCGGGCACCGAAGTGAATTCAAAAATGGACGTGACTAATGAAGTACCCGTTTGTCTGTATAAAAATGGTGTGACACTTGATGGTGTCATGCCCAATCTTAT
>CBDUAB010000008.1:0-14580 GCA_965365045.1 uncultured Planctomycetales bacterium | reverse complement strand
GTTATCGGTTGCGAAAGAGCACCGGGGATGGTACGGGTCTCCATTTTGTTCGCCTTCTTGCCGTGAACATCCTGGCTGACGATGTGGATGTGGACGAGTTCGTCTCGACGGGTTTCATGCAAACAGATAGCTAGTATTCGTTCGTTTTGAACATCAACTCCCCGCAGGCGAGCCGCCTACGCTACGAATTTGCAATCTGCTTCACGGCCCCGCAATGGGCACAGGCCGGCAACAGCGAATGCCGCGTCGCGTCGCAGGAATCGCACTTCTCATACAACTGCGTCGAGCAAGCCGGACACGTGTATGGCTCGTCGGCAACATCGACGTGTCTGACACTTGCCGATAAGCGCCGAATGCTGCGCCGCGTCCACGACATGTATTTCAGCGGTCCGCGCCGGATAGGATGGGAACAGACCGGACAGAGGAATGCCTCGTAGGCCTCGCGATACTGCTTGACCAACCAATCGTGTTTTGGAAACGCCACCATCCGTAACAGATAGATCATGATTCGTAGCGCAATTAACAATGTGACCAATATCAGGATGTACTTGAAATACCGTGCGGGGAAATACTCGTGCACCACAAATCCAACTTTAATCAATACCGCTGCTCCAAACGCGTAAACAATCGCCCAATATGTGCCCGCACGAAACTTGATGTACAGAATCAACGCCACAATCAATAAGGGCGTCAAGAACGTCAGCTTCAATGTTGCCATCCATAGTTTGTGTCGCTCTTGTTGTTGGTTGAATTCCTCCGTGACGGGAATGCGAGCGGTTGCCAACGCTTCTTGATTCTCCAATTGTTGTTTTTTCAAATCGCGTAGCTGTTCGTTGAATTGGGAAATCTGTTCGTTAAGAGTCTGGTATCGTCGCTGGTTTTCCAAGAAGAGCCGTTCACTTTCGGCCAATGCGCTGCGTTCTTCCTCAGTTGGCGTCACATCTTTCTGCAAATTCAGTCGCTGAAAATCCAGCAATTGATTCATCGTCGTCTGTGAGTTTTCGGTGCTGTTCCGCAGAATCGCTTGTCGTTCTTGCAGATCCTCAATTTCACGGTTCGCATTGGCTATTTGCTTGGAGAGCCGTTCGACTGTATCAGACAGTGTGGCATCCAGCATGTCCGCTTCGATCGCAGCGTAATCGGGTCCAGGTAGGGAGCCAAGATCGTTAACGACAAAACCAAGGAGCCAATAGATGAGCACACCCAAAATGATCATAAAGATCAAGACCAGCCAACGGTGTGTCCACGGCCCTCGATTGCTTTCGGTGCTCATGTCAGCTCCCCTGATTTACTGCGACGACACGAGTATAACCGGTCGCGACGAGTGGTGCAGGGACGCACTTCGCTGGATGCACAGTAGCCAGACGTGCAAGTTTTGAAGTTGCACTGTTTAGTGCTGGTCGCGCTGTTTAGTTCCGGAGGAACGACATGTGATAGCCTGGGACTTTAGTCCCAGGTTTGGGTAAGACAATGCACCCGTGAGTCGCGGAGCGACGGCATGTGTTAAACGCTTCGCACATGCCGTCGCTCCGCGACTCGAATTAAATATTCTCGGTTTTCCTGGGACTAAAGTCCCAGGCTAACACATGTCACCGCTACGCGGTTAGAAAAATGCGCAACATCAGAGCGCACAAGCGAGGGACACTACCACATCAACGAAACCCGTGGAATGACTGCCCTTGTGTCCCTCGCTTGCGCGTCGGGCTAACGAAGAAAGTACGTTCCTGCACTCCAGAACGAGATTGTTGTCACTTCTCCGTGGAGGTAAATATTCGCCGAAGGCGTGGAGCAGAAGTGAGCGGAACGGCGCTAGCCGCCGGTTTCCCACGAAATACCGGTGGCTAGCGCCATGCCGCTCACACCTTCGGCGAATGTTTATTCACGGAGAGAATTAAATCCAATGACAGCGATCCCTTACGGTGTAGTTGCCAGCGTTGCTGTCGCGATTGGTTTTGCGAGCGCTGCTAAAGATTCCTGCTGATAGCGGACGATTCCATTATGACGATGGGATGGATTGTGCGAAGTGCGCGGTGGTCGAGGTAAGCTTCCGCCGAACATGATAAGCGACGAGGTAAGTGATGGAAATGACTTCATTTCGGCCGTTCAAGTTTCTCTGGCATGCGTTGGTGAATGAAAACACGCCTCGTCAAATCGCTTGGGGCGTTGCCCTCGGCGTGCTAATCGGATTGGTACCCAAGGATAACCTGATCGCGGTTGCCTTGGCGGCGCTGCTGTTCTCGCTGCGCGTGAACCTCCGGGCGGCAATGATCGCGGCCTTTGTTTGCACGTGGATCGGCATGTTGATGGACCCGTTTTTCAATCACATTGGTTACGTCATTTTGACATTCAAGCCGCTTGAATCGTCACTCACCAACGTCTACCGCTGGCCATACGTGCCTTGGACTGCGTTTAACAATACTGTCGTCATGGGTTCGTTTGTGGTGGGTGTAGTACAGCTCTATCCAACGTACCGTTTTTCGCGCCGATACTTTGAAAATCGCCAGAACAAATGGGCTAAGACGGAACCGAACCTGAAAAAGTCAGGCCTTGCTATCGGCGCAAACCCCGCCTAGGGGTTGCCGATCGTGTCAGAAGAGTTGGAGAGTCGGATGATTCGTTCGAGTTATGTCATTCCCCGCGTGGCATTGTTTACGTTGTTCCTCGGCCTGTCCGCGCTGGCCGTCAATCCACTCGTGCGCTGGGGCATCGTTCGAACGGGTCAGTCGGTAACCGGGGCGCCGGTCGAATTTGATCACATGCGAGCGGCGCTGACAAAGGGTTTTGTCGAGCTGGATGGATTTCGAGCGGCGGATCCGAAACGTCCCATGAAGAATCTCTTTGAAGCCGATCATGTGCGTTTGGAAATTGACAAAACAGCGCTTTCGCGGCGTCGCTTTGTCATTACTCACGCCAAAGCGATCGGTTTTCGTCTGAGCACGGATCGACAGATGCCCGGCACGGTGGGCATTCCGTCGGCAGCCGGGTACGAAGCCGCTCTGGCTGAACAATTCGCGGATTCTGGCAAACAGTGGCTGGAGCAAGCAGCCGCGCGGCTCGCCGCTGACGCCGAGCGGAATTTGCAGTCAGTTGATCTTGCCAAGCAGCTCCTCACGCGCTGGCCACACGAATACGAAACGATCGAAACGCAGACCTGCGCAATGCAAAGTCAGATTGAGCGTATTCAGAAACTGATCGATGAATCGGGCGACAATCCGCTGCGCAATCTTAACACCTATCAAGAGGCCATCGCCGAACTGGAGAACATCCACAACCAAACGTTCGAAGTGCGTGGCAGCATCGATCGATTGCGCCAGCAACTTCTTATGGACAAGGACAGCATTGACAAAGCTCGCCAGCGCGATGAGGCGTACCTGATGGAGAAGCTTCAACTGGAGCCGCTCAATACGGCGCAGTTGTCTGAGTACCTGATGGGCCCGGAATTGGGAGACCGTCTCGTGACAGTCCTGGAATGGTTGCAATGGGGACGCATGCAGGTCCCCGGCAGCATGTCCCTTTCAAAGCCACATCGCAGTCGTGGTCAGTTCGTCTTCTTTCCCGGAATTGAATCCAAACCAGAAACGGTGATCCGCGCCTTGAATTTAAGCGGCAAAGGCGACTTTGACGGCATTCCCGTTGAATTTCAAGGTGTCGTACGTGGATTGTCGTCTGATCCCAAGCTAGGCGATGGACCGATCGAAATTGTCATGCAGACGACCAGCGGCCCAAAAATGGTAGTAAACGCAACGCTCGATATGCGCGGTAAAATGCGACACGACGTCATCAACATCAACTGTCCCGAATTGCCACAACCGGCCCGCGTGCTAGGACAAGCCGACAAGCTCGGTATCAACGTTTCGCGAGCCAATGCGCACCTTTCGGTGCGAATGAAGATTGACGGCAGAGCAATCGACGGCGAACTGATAATCAAACAACAAGGTGTTCAGCTCACACCAACGCTAAACCCCGAATTCGGTGGCCACCAGATCAGTGGACTCGTTGCGTCCTCGCTGGATGGCGTTGACAGAATCGAAGCACGGTGTCAAATCGGCGGAACTCTGGACGAGCCGCTGTGGAAACTCGATTCGAATCTTGGTCCTGCGCTGGCTGAAGGAATCACTCAAGCCATTGATTCACACGTCAATGACTATCATCAACAATTGTTAGCGAAAACATATGCGGAGGTCGACTCGCATTTGACTCGTCTTGAGCAAGCGTTCGAAACCAAGCAGGCCGAGATGCTTTCGCAACTTGAAATCGGACATCGTCAAATTGAGCGTATCAATGAGATCATTGCGTCACGCGTCGATTTGAACGACGGCGTCATCGACGAGAATTCACCGCTGCGCGAGAGATTTCTCCGCTAGAAATCGCGACGTTCCGGTGGCTGCCAAGGGACCGCGCCGCCGCGCTGGGTGTGAATGCGCAATGCGGCTGACATTTCACGAAAGATCTTCGGCTTTTCCTTCGATAAATCGTGCTGTTCACGCGGATCGTCTTTGAGATTGTAAAGTTCAACCGGGGCGAATGGACTGTTGCGAACAAGCTTCCAATCACCGCGACGTAGCGCTTGAATCGTCAGCCCCGCATAGCGCAAATTGCCTTCGCGACGATGAAAGAAAATGTCTCGCTCGACATCCGGTGGTTCCTGGCCGAGCAACGTTGGCAAGATCGATTGGCCATCAATCGCCTGTTTCCACTCGGCATCCGCCGCTGCGCAAATCGTCGGAAACAGATCCATCGTCACGGCGATCTGACTGGAACGCGTGCCCGCGGCAATCTGGCCGGGCCAAACCGCACACGTCGGCACGCGGAGTCCGCCTTCGTAGACACTTTGTTTTCCATCGCGTAAAGGCCCGTTGCTGGCACCGGCACTCAATTGGCCGCCGTTGTCCGACGAGAATATGAGTAACGTATTCTCCGACAGCCCGACGTCCTGCAAGCTATCCACAACGCGGCCAATACCCGCATCCATGTGTTCAATCAGTGCTACCAGTTTCGCACGTTTGGAATCGATGCCCTGCTCTCGCGCGACGACCTTCTCGCGCCAATCCTCGGGCGGTTGAATGGGTGTGTGCGGGGCGTTATAGGCGAGATAAAGAAAGAACGGTTTCACGTTGTCTTGGCGAGATTTCAGATACTCGCAGGCCCAGCTTGTGAACAAGTCGGTTGCATGTCCCGGCGGATCAATTTCCTGTTCGTTGAGACGCATATAGTTAATTCCATGGCGACGATGGTCGTAGTAGTCATCCATCATATCACCCAGAAACCCATGAAAATGATCAAAGCCACGCTGGTTAGGTAGATTTGGTGCCCGCAAACCCAGATGCCATTTGCCTACCATCGCAGTGTCGTAACCAGCATCTTTGAGCACTTGCGGCAGCAGCGTGACTTGTGGATCGAGAAACCCCCAGTTGTCGGCCGCATGAGTCCGGATAACTCCTGGCACGCCTACAAGTTCGGGATACCGGCCCGTCAACAAGGAAGCGCGTGTGGGCGAACAGACGGGACAATTCGCGTAGAAGTTATCGAATCGCATGCCGCGTGAGACAAGCTTATCAATGTGTGGCGACTTCAAATCCTGCGCACCGTAACTACTGAGGTCACCGTAGCCGAGATCATCAACAAAGATCATAACGATGTTGGGACGTGCTGCGTTTGTACCAGCAGCAGTCAATGACAACAGGCAGGCGATTGGCACAAAACAGCACGAAAGAGAACGGGAAAAATCCATGAATTGTCTCCGGTTTGACTGCGCCAACTCGGCAACGAAGCGCGAACATCATAAGTCTTTGTCTAACCGACAAGGCCAACACGAAGCCGGCGACGCAAATATCGACAAGCACGCCAAATAGCGAGAACATGTAACCCGCCGATAACGTGGCGCAACAGACCGCATCTGTCAAGCGTCGGAGCGCTGGCCCACGTATTCGCACGGTACCCGCCGTTGCCTCCAGAAGCCAAAATTGCATCCGGTGGATTTCGGTCTCGATGGCGCCCGATCGGAGAAAACGCGATTCACTCGACCGATGTTTTCGCTGATACACTTCTGGTTATGATCAGCGTTCGACCGAGACAAGTTCGGAGGGGACGAAATCTGGCTCCAATATGATGTCCGTCTGGGTCGACTTGTACTTCCATGGAACACCAATTCGGACGGGAAGTACTAGCCCGGCGGAACATGTGAGCGCCCCCGCCACCCAATCGAGTTTAACGCAGACTCAGCCCCTTCGGCAGCGCCTCACCAAACACGCGATCCTGTTCCTCGGTCGCCAAAATGCCGCCGTCACGGACCAATTCGGCGAGATGTAGCGGCGCGCTGCTGTCCGCAAGCCACTGCGCAGCTTCATCACGCAGCGACTCGCTCAGGTCACGATAACGGTCGTCGGTGCGACGCGCCAGTTGCATCGCGGCCAGCTGCACATGAGTCTCACTATCGCCAAGTTGTAACAATGCCAAAAGCCACGCCGAAGAGTCCGCCACGGGAATCACTGTGTTCAGCGGACCGTATAGAGGTACACGTTGGCCGAGACGCCCCAGCGCCCAGACCATCGGACTACGGACCTTTTCAAATTTCCGCTTGGGAAGCAAGTCGACAATCATCTTACCCAGTTGCACTTTTACTGGCACGCTCAATAGCTCTAACGAGCCGAGCAAGCGCCAAGCTTCGCTGGACTCGTGCATCGCAATGGCCGGATTACCGCGCGATCGTTTACCGGTCGTCGAACTCGCATGCGCCGCGCGCACCGACGATACGAGCGGTTCGGCCAGAGCCACTTGCTGGCCCGTCGACAAGCCACCCGCAATGCGGCGCCACAGAATCTGCGACTCGGCTTGGCTCGACGCGGCGCGATGGGCCAACTTTCCGCGTACAATGCGCCAAGTTTCGGCAACGCGCCAGTCATCCACTGCTAGTCCGTAGCCGGGCCGCAACGCGTAACCCAATAGATTCAGCCACCTCGCTTCGTGCGCGGGGCTGCGACGGCGGCCTGCTTCGAACTGCATCAGCGCTTCCCAAATCCGCCGCAACAACGACGACGGCCAATCGTGACGCTCGCTGTCCAAAGCGGCTGATAGTTGCTTAATTAACGCACTTGGCTTATCGCTGCCTTCGGGTGAAAACACTGACGCGATGACCGTTTCACACGCCGGCCACATCGCTTCATCTACAAAGCCTTCCATCTCGGCGGCAGATTCATGAGCCGCGACATCCGTTTGCGTGGTGGAGCGAATGTCGAATTGCAGTCGCCACCTGCGGTCAACGTCCGTCGCCCTGCACCACAAGTCAATCGTACCTATCTCGCTCAAGTGAGCGTGCAATGTTACCGGGACCGTTCCCCGTTCGCTTTTTCGCTGCGTCCGTAAAACCGTACGGATTGGCGGGAGCGGTTTCATTTGTTCGAGGTCAACGGCCACGATTTGGCCAGGCTTGTCAGTCAAACGCGTACTGGAAACGAATAGCGAGAACTCAACCGGCTGCGAAATCGTAAGCGCGAATGTCTTGTCGGTCAGGTGGATGTCCTGTCCGGGTTCCGCGTTTCCCGGCACGAGACACACGGCCGAACCATCATGTGATTTCGCATCCTCGTCGTCGACACCGATGTAATAACTGCGAGCCAAATTGGCCGCGATGCGGACGCCTTGGCCTCGCCGCACCATACCGTAGTATGCCGCTCCGCGTGCCACAGCCAGATCCAAGCGGTCGTTATCCAGAACATGCGGTTGCCCCGGCTGCGTTTGATCGTGAAACCAAGAGGACAACACTGAAAGCAGTCGCCCGCGCAGATCGGGTGAAGCGAAAAAACCGCCATTGAACAACACAACGTCGGGGCGTGCCGCTCCGGGATCGTCTTGTGCTTGTCCTCCGGTGTCGTCAGTACCGGCAGCAACATCGCCGTGCGCCCGCAAGAACGCGGCCAGATGACGCGTGATCGCCGGGTCGGCGGCATACGGCAAACCAAACTCACGAAAGCCCGATTGGCCAGACAAAGGGTGATCAGTGAGTGCTACGTTTGGCAAAAAACCATCGACCAACAGCTCGCGGACTTCCTCACGTGTGACTTCCGCCTGCACACCACCGCCGATTAATTTGGAACCAGAACCAGGCAAGTTGACTGTCGCTCGCTCCGGTGCGTCTTCCCCGAGTAACGTCTCCTTGACGTGGCGACAGCTCCGTACGAGGACATCCCATTGTCGGGGTGTTAACTTGCCGTCTCCGGCAAGTTTACGTTCGATGTGGTGTGCCAGCGACAAATCCAGATTGTCGCCGCCCAAGATCAAATGGTCGCCGACGGCAACACGATGAAACTGAATTCGATCTCCTGTATCGTCGCCAGTCACTTCACTCCGACGCACGTTGATTAACGTAAAATCAGATGTACCGCCGCCGATGTCGCAGACGAGAATCGAATGACCGGGTTGGACTTTTTCCTGCCAGTCATCCTTGTGTTTGTAGACCCAAGCGTAGAACGCCGCTTGCGGTTCTTCGATTAACACGACACGCGGCAGTCGGGCATTTGCCGCCGCGGCAACGGTTAACTCACGAGCAACTTCGTCAAACGAAGCGGGCAAAGTGATCACGACATCCTGTTCCGCCAGCGGGTCGGTTCGGAACTGGTAATTCCAGGCGTCACGGATGTGGGCCAGATAGCGCGCGCTTGCTTCGATCGGCGACAGTCTCTCGACATCGGCCGCGCCTTGCCACGGCAACAGGTCAGCCGTACGATCGACGCCGGTATGGCACAGCCACGATTTGGCCGATGCGATCAAGCGGCCAGGCGACTTGATGCCTTCGTCACGTGCCAACACGCCGACCGCCCAGTCGGGATCGTCATCACTCCATGGTAAGCGGAGTGCGCCGTCGGACACTTCACCGGGCGGGGCCTGATAGTGAAAAGACGGCAGTGTGTCGCGTGCTTCGACTTGGCCAGGTGCCACAAGCTGCGGTACCGAAAGTACCTTCACCTGCCAAGGGGTCTCCCGTGTATCGACATAGGTGACAGCCGAATTCGTCGTACCCAAATCGATGCCGACGACATAACGACTGGGCGCTTCGTCGACGAGCGGGTCGAATTCCGGACGTGTCTCCGCCACGTGCTAACCCTCGCTGTCTTCACGAACGTTGAATTCCAGCTTCCAACGTCCTTCACTTTGCGTGCTGACACACCACAGCTCGAACATCCCCAGCTCGGTAATGCGCGATTGGAAACGAACTGGGACATACGGTTCTTCGACCGCTTCGTCCGCCGGCAAAGTAGCTGTCAGTGGCGCCGTTTCCGTCAGCTCGTCTTCGTCGATGCGATCGAGCACGTCGCCCGGTTGGTCTTGTTTGCGGACAGGCGAGCTAAAGAAGCGAAACTCCGCGGGCTCACCGTGCACAAGACCAATTTCGCTCGAAGGTACATCGGTGGCCGTACCCTCTTCCATCCCAAACGGCACCACACACAGCGCTCGCAACGGTCGCGGCGCACCGGGAATTGCCAGTCCGGCCGTTTCGATCCCCACATAATACGAGCGTGCCACACCACCCCGAATTCGCACACCACCATGTTGCTTTGTCCAGCCGTAGTAAGCCGCTCCGCGGGCCACCGCATAATCCAGATCGTGCACGCCTTGCAGCACTTGAGTCGCTTCGGCGTCACCACTCCAATCGTTCAGCACTTCCAATAATCGAGTGCGCATTACGGCAGACTTAAAGACGCCGCCGTTGAACAGCACATGCGACGGATAAGCTGAACTGTCGCTACCATCAGATTGCGCAACCAAAAAGGCGGCCAAGTGCCGAGTGACCGCCGTGTCCGATTCGAATGGCAGCCCAATCTCTTGAAAGCCGGACGCGCGTTGTTTTTGCGGTCGGTCACTGAGTTGGCAATGCGGCAGGAATCCATCCACGAGAAACTCTGACACGGTCGTGCTGTCAACTTCGACCGAAACCGTGCCGCCGATCAATTTGCTACCCCGACCCAGCACGGATATGGAATGTGTCGCGGGACCCTCGTCGGCCAACAGCGTTTCCTTCGCCGCGCGGCAGGAATGCCAGAGCGCGACCGATTGCCACGGATCCAGTTTCACACCTTTGTCAGCGAACCTGCCGGCAACCATGTGGGCCAGCGCCAAGTCCATGTTGTCACCGCCGACCAACAAATGGTCGCCCACCGCCATACGTCGCAGGGCCAGTTCACCGTTCTGTTCTTCAACACCAATCAGCGTCAGGTCCGTGGTCCCACCGCCAACGTCGCAAACCAACAACTTGTCACCAAGGCCAAGCGACTTGCGCCAATCGTCGCCACTGGCGGCCAGCCACCAATATACGGCGGACTGAGGTTCCTCAAGTAATACCAAATCGGCGGGCAATCCGGCGGCCAAGGCAGCTTCGCGTGTGA
Organism: uncultured Planctomycetales bacterium; assembly: GCA_965365045.1. Classification (GTDB taxonomy): domain Bacteria; phylum Planctomycetota; class Planctomycetia; order Pirellulales; family Pirellulaceae; genus CBDUAB01. The sequence goes on along the minus strand of CBDUAB010000008.1, from coordinate 4,201 downwards.
GTTCGCGGGCTACGGCATCGAAGGACGCGGGCACGGTCAGCACGACTTGTTGCTCGGCGACCGGCGCGTCAGGAAAAGCCGCTTGCCACGCCGATACTAAATGTTCGAGATAACGTTGTGCAGCGACAAGCGGTGAGATCTTGTTGACTGTGTCGGGCGCTTTCCAAGGTAAGATTGCTGCTCGGCGATCGACGCGGCCGTGACAAAGCCACGATTTGGCCGCGCTGACGGTCCGTTCGGGCGCTTCGGCGGCATGACGTCGCGCGAATTCCCCGACGGCAAAGTCACGATCCGCGGCCCACGGCAAATCAAGATCGCCGCCAGTTTGGTTTTCGGCGGCCAAATATGCAAAAGACGACAGGGCAGCGCGCGCTTCGACCGTGTTATTGTCAACGATTTGGGGTATTTGAAGCAGTTCAACCTGTGGTGTTTCTCCGCTCAACGAAGCGTACGCCATAACCGTATTGGTTGTTCCCAGGTCGATACCCAAAACATAATGTGCAGTCACTTGATCTCCAATTCTACCGGTGCGACTACCAACGCCGCGTCTTTGGAGCCGGACCACTGCGGTAACGCACAACGTTTCGCTTCCCAACCATGATGCACCAGCGGTCCGGAGTACGGAGCTTCACCGGTCACATTACCGGTAACGCGGTAGCGACCAGCGTCAAAACCGGCGGCGAGATCGACATCGTCACCTTCTTCTTTGTCAATGATCGGTTGGACATCGAATAACCGATCTAAAACTGTACCGCAATCACGCAGCACGTCACGTGCGGCCGCACCAACTTGTGCGTCGGAGTAATCCGCCAGCGGTTCCTTGACGATGTCAACAAAGCGTGCTTCGCGTTGGAGCGTCGCCAGCAATGTTAGCGCGTCGTTTCGCGCCGGTGGCGGTGGTGTTGGCTTGCTTTTCGGTATCGATTTTGGCTGCGGCTGAGACTGGGGTCGCTCGGCGACGGCAGTGGGTGCCGTTTCCCCGGGGTGGACAATGGCGGCAATGACAAGCCCTGCCAGAGTCCAACCAATCACAACATCGATCATGAACGCAATGGTGTAGTCCGTGGGGAAATACATCCAATTCCAGTAGGTCGCATGTCCGATAAGCGCGACAAAGATTCCCAAACCGATGACAAAACCAACTCGGCGCGCGTAACTACGCCCCGCATCAATCGAAACACTGGATAGCAAACAGGCCGCCAGCATCGCCGCCAACAGATCAATTACAAAGCCGCCGGTCAGGACACGGGCGTCCATGGGCACGGCGCCCGTCTGTTGATAATAGATCGAATAGATGGGGCCGGCATGATGGTTCTTCATGAAATCGGATTCTGCATTTTTCATGTCGTCTGGGTTATCAGACCACGGATACACATAGACTCCGGTCTCCAGATTCTGTTCTTTCAGGGCATCCGTGACGATCACTTCATCCGCAAGCCTGGCCATCGTAGGCGTGTGCAAGGGAATTACCATCCAGACCAACATGCCCCAGATATAATAAACGATCGCTCCCAAGACGCCCGCTATGATAATTCGTGTCATTTATCTCTCCCCAATCCGGTCGTAGAACGGAATTATTCCGTATTGTTTACAATCACCCGAGGCAGACGGATGTGTTCAGCCCTACTTAAGCTGGACGGAGCCATTGTGTGTCATCCTGAGGGAGCGACAGCGAGTGAAGGATCTCCCAGCGGCGCTGGGGCTGCTGGGAGATCCTTCTCCTCGTGTTACTCGGCTCAGGATGACAGTTAGCCCTGAACACATCAGAGCTTGCGCCGTCCAAATAGAAAATCAGCTCACAAAGTCGCGCAAACCAGAATACCGGATGTATTCCATCAGTTGAAGCGGGACGAAACTATGCCGTTACACCGAAACAATGTGCCTTGCCGTTTGGTCATCCTTGCGTTTTCGTCCGGAACTGCCACGGCCGCGCCGCCAACGCCTGAAACGCCACTGCACCAGACTCCAAGCTCACGTGGTGTCAATCGCAAACGACGCGATCACAGCGATTTAGGTCGGCTAGCGAACTCGGGGCTCACGCTGTCCATATAACGAGTTGCGGAAATGTCGTGATTCAATGTGGCGCCGTCAATCTAACGAACCGCCGGCATGCGACAGCTACCAAGAAACCGACGCCGATCGTCAGAAAAAGAATCGCTAGGGCGCTCCAACCGCCAAAGTCCCAATAGCCTTTCAATCCAAGTGCCACAAACACGAACCCGGCAACGAAGTTCAGTAGATTTAGCAAAACCGATTGGCGCAGTTGCCGAGGAAGCACGCGATCCATCCACGGATTGAGTAAACAGATGAAACCGCAAGAAAGCACGCCGGTGAACAGATTGGCAGGAATCAATAGCTTGGTGATGCCAGGCGGCCTGGCGTTACCTGAACGTACTTGATAGCCAAAGCTGACCAAGAGCACGGCGGCCGCTCCCAGCGCACACCAGAAAAGCGCAAATCGCCTCAACCGTTGCGATTCTTCCTTAGGCTGCGATTCGGGTGAGACTAGTCGAATGAACTCTCGCAGGACGGTGGGTGCAACTTCCAAGGTGCCGTAGAGTGTTCCCAGCATGGTCAGCAATGCGCCGATGACGTACAGCGGGTAGAGCCAGGGATGAATTTGTGTGACGAATTGAGCTTGGTGCTCGAGAAAGTTTCCATCCCCCGGAATCTGCCGCTGAGGCGCAAGCACCAACCAGCCAGATGCGACGAATACCGCACTGAACAAAAAGACAACCAGGAAGCTTAGCGTGCAATCGATCAATGGCGCACGGATCCACCGTTGTGCGTTCTGTAGATCTGTCGGAGAAAGTAACTCAGGCTTTACTCGCGATGGAAGATTCGCCGCCAGTCCCCAACTCTTGTCGCGCAAGAAAGACGTGTACGCCAAATAGTCGTAGCTCGCTCCACCAATGACACCTACGTACAGTGAGGCCTCGACCCACACTGGTCGAGCCGCGATCTGCTGCAACGCCGGACGGGAGTCCTCCAGCAGCCACGACGGATATGTAAGCCGCCGCGGGACCACGGCGCCAAGCAGAAGTTGCAACCAGTCCGGCTTGAGCAATACCAACGCGACGCCAACGGCAAGCAGCATCGCTGTCACGATTAGCAACTGTGCTTTTTCCAGCGTCGCGTATCCTCCGGCGAGTGCAAGTAACAGAACACCGACAAGTACTCCGGCGCCCCACAAATGAACCGTCGCACCATTTAAAACGTGTTTGGTGCCTGTCAGTCCGGCGAGCAAGTCGCCAATGACACTCGAGTGAAAACTTACCCAGATCGGAATACAAATCGCCGCGAAGACAAACATCACCGCGGGCAACCAACCACGTGGTCCAAACGGCAAATCCATCCATCGCCGCAATGGATGAACTCCTGTCAGCACCATGTGCCGTGCCGTCGAAAACACCAACGTCCATTTAAAAATGGAAATCACGAGAAAGAGAAACAGGATGCGGTATCCGAAAATCGCACCACCGCGCGATGAGAAAATCAATTCGCCAGTGCCGATCGTCAGCGAAGCGATTATTGCCCCCGGCCCAAAAATCGATAACCAACGCAACGGATTCATCGATTGCAGCGCTGCCGGCAGCGGCTGGACATCGTGAGCCGATTGCGTTTCTTGGGTGTTCATCTAAGTCCAACCATTGATCGGCGCTGGCTTGTCGCCTAGCCGCCACTTTACTCATAATTCATAATTGAATTCGACTGAAAGCCTTACGCGGTACCCGACCGCATCCTAACACGTAGGACAGGTTTTCAACCTGTCTCGACAGGATGAAATCCTGTCCTACAAAGAAATGCGCGGTGGGTAAATGTTTCAGAGTGAAACCTAACCGATATGAGTGATCAAATGCCAGCAGGTACCAGCAGATTTATTGCGACGTTGTTTTGTGTCCTTTTCTGCGCGCCAACTCATTACCAACAATGTTGCGCCATCGACACACCGTTTCGCGTCGGTCGATTCGGTCAAGAAGTAGCCTTGCATCGAGAGCGCCAAAACGGCCTGCGCTCCGCGAACGTGCTGCGTGTCACATCAGACGATAAAGGCCGGATCGTCGCCGAGACCGATCAAGGATTTGCCAACTGGGAAGGAAACGAATGGCGGCCGTGTTCTCCGATTTCAGTACCGAAACCGCCGAGCTTGCCAGTGGACACCAAGTCGTCGCAACTCGCTTCCTCTGGTGATTTCGAGAAA
>CBDUAB010000007.1:0-14865 GCA_965365045.1 uncultured Planctomycetales bacterium | reverse complement strand
TCGATGGTCACGTTGGCATCACGCGGGAGCGTGATGACTACTTTGGACGACTCTCTCAAGCTCAGCGAGGCTAATTGCTGGGCAACTCCATTTGGCCACATTTTTTCACAGCCTCTCCGCGTGATGCCGCAGTGCGGATCGATTTAAGGAAAACTATTAAATCAGGGCTGTCTGCGATGTTTCGCCGCTTGATGCTTTGAGGTTGGTGATTGACCGTTTGCTTGCGAATTTCCTCACGCGGGAGCGTGATGACTACTTTGGACGAGCTCCTCTCAATACAGTATTTGTCAGGCAATGCGGTCGTATTTTGTTTGTGTTGTCGCTGATAGCAGTGCCACAAACACCGTGTTTCACGATCGCAACGCAAGCTTGACCTGCTTTGAGGGCACAGCTATAATCCCGCCCCTCTGCTATGGAAAGCACTTCGGTCGATCGGCCCAGACCGGCAATGTGACTGGCGGCGACAATCGCATCAAGGACTTGAGCGATCCGCCGTGGCCGCAGCAAGAGCGTCCTCCCGCAGCCTAAAGCCACACAGGAGTCGTCGGTGTCCTTTTCCGCGGCCCGAGACATCAAAGAACAGGTACGCGACGCGGTTGACATCGTCGATCTCGTCGGCAGTTATCTTGAACTGAGACGTCAGGGACGGATGTACGTGGCCCACTGTCCCTGGCACGACGACAGCCGTCCCAGTTTGCAGGTAAATCCTGAACGCCAGTCTTGGAAATGTTGGGTATGCGACATTGGTGGCGATGTTTTCAGTTTTGTGATGCAACGCGAGGGAGTTGAGTTCCGCGAAGCGCTAACCATGCTAGCCGAACGTGCGGGAATCGCCTTGACCCAGCGGCCAGGTGGGCCGCAGGGTGGTCAAAACGACAAACAAGCCCTGTATCAGACGGTGGCCTGGGCGGAGCAGCAGTTTCACGAATGTTTGCTAAATTCTCCAGACGGCGAACCGGCGCGGCAGTATCTGCGTAATCGTGGCATCGAAGACGCCAGTGTTCGGCGTTTTCGACTGGGATTTTCGCCGGATCGCTGGCAATGGATGCTGGATCGCGCTATGAGTGCATCGGTTTCGCCGGGACTTCTCGAAGCGGTCGACTTGATCGGTCGCTCGTCGTCAGGCCGCCATTATGATCGCTTTAAGGGCCGCGTGATCTTTCCCATTCGCGACACACAAGATCGTCCGATCGCATTTGGCGGACGCATATTGCCTGATTTCGCGGACGACAAGGCGGCGAAGTACGTGAACTCCCGTGAGACTCGTCTGTTTTCCAAAGGTCAACAGCTTTACGGTCTGAACATCGTCCGTGACGCAGTCGCGAAGAAGCGGCATGCGTTGGTCGTCGAAGGTTACACGGACGTGATCGTAGCTTTTCAGTCTGGCGTTGATAATGTGGTCGCCGTCTTGGGTACGGCACTGGGTGCCGGACATATTCGTTTGCTGCGTCGATTCGCCGACGTGGTTACGTTGGTATTGGATGGTGACGAAGCCGGACAGCGTCGTACAAACGAAGTTCTCGAGTTGTTTGTTGAGCATCAGTTGGATCTGCGCATTGTTACTTTGCCGGGCGGTTTGGATCCTTGCGATTACGTCATGCAAAACGGCCGCGAGGATTTCGAGCAGCGAATTGCCCAAGCGCCCGACGCGTTGGACCACAAAATTCGCATTTCCACCGACGGTGTGGATTTGACCCGTGACACGCACCGTGCGAATCGAGCTTTGGAGGAGATTCTGTCAACTTTGGCAAAGTCACCAGGCGGAGGTGTTGATGCCGGTCAGGCACGGCTTCGCCAACAGCAAGTATTGTCGCGGCTGTCGCGTGAGTTTCGCATTGATGAAGCTGAGTTGCGGACGCGTCTGCGATCGTTGCGGCGGGCACCCGCAAAGTCAGCACGTCGCGAAGGGGCTCCTGCCGCGGACGAAACGCCAGGACTGGACACTTGGGAACGTAACCTTTTTGAGCTGCTAACGCAGCGGCCGGAACTGGCGGCCAAGGCTGTCCAATCGATACCGGCGGGTGAGCTGCAAACGCGCGCCGCCCGTGCGTTGTGGGAATTGTACGTTTCGTTTTGTGATCAAGGCGAGGTCCCCGAATTTGGCCGCATGCTCACGGCGCTGGACGAACCGGCGTGGAAGAACGTACTCGTTGAGATTGATGAAAGCGCGCAAGCCAAGACATTTGATAATGCCGACGAGCATTTGCAAGGACTCATCGCGGCATTTGAGCGACGCGCCGAGGAGCGGCAAAGTCGTGCTGACATTTCAGCATTGGAAAGTAAGGAATTAACCGAGGAGCAGCAGTTGTCTGTCTTGCATGATCTGATAGACAAACAACGACGTAAACACGATCAATCGTAGGCTTGGTGGTACCACTCCCACGGATGGGTAGCATACCAGGCTGAGTCGCACGCGAACGTTCGCCCGCAAACAAGGGGGGCGGCATCGCTAGGCGGCTTTTAGGAGTTCTCATCGGCGCATGAAGGCGCGGGAGGATGTCAGTCGTGACCTATTGTGATCAACAGTTGCATGAAATTGTCGCCAAAGGTAAGTCGCAAGGTTATCTCACGTACGACGAAGTTAACGAATACTTGCCGGACGAAGACGTCAGTCCGGAAAAACTCGACAATCTATTGGTCGCGTTGGACGAGTTAGGGATTCAGCTCGTTGATCAGGCGCCGCAACAAAAGTCTACTTTCGAGGATTCGCCTCGCCCTGCCCCAACGGCAGTGGAAGTACAATCGGCCACGGAAGAGCCAGAGATTCCTTTAACGGCTGCGGACTTTCCCAAACTGAGTGATGATCCCATCCGCATGTACCTGTCCCAGATGTCTGGGATCCCATTACTCACCAGAGAACAAGAAATTTCGCTGGCGAAAAAGATCGAAGTTTCGCGTAAACGTTTTCGCCGGACGTTGTTAAGCTGCGACTATGCTCTGCGCGCGACCGTGGAAACGCTCGAAAAAGTTTACCGCGGTGAGCTTCCGTTTGATCGCACCATTAAGGTGTCGCTGACGGAACGGCTCACCAAAGAGCAGATCCTGGCCCGCATGCCGCATAATCTGCGAACGCTCCGCCGACTAATGGAGTTGAATCGGAGCGATTTCGGCCGCTTGATTCGCAAGTCGACGCCAAATCACGAGCGCGCTGCGATTCGCAAGCAGTTTCTCCGCCGTCGACGTAAGTGTCTACAGCTCGTCGAAGAACTCAGTCTGCGAACACGCCGAGTACAACCTCTGATGCGCGACTTGGCCGAGCACCTGGAACGGATGGATACGATCCGCGCGAGGTTGCAGATCATCCGCCGCGACCCCCTCGCACGTCAGGAGCGAGCCAACTTGCGGCGCGAGTTGCGCGAATTGCTGATGATGACGCAGGAAAGCTCCAGCAGTTTGCGAGCCCGCCATGCACGGTTCCAAAAAGAATACGAGCTCTACGATCAAGTCAAACGTGAATTGTCCAGTGGCAATCTGCGATTAGTTGTTTCGATTGCCAAAAAGTACCGCAATCGAGGCCTCAGCTTTCTGGATTTGATTCAAGAGGGTAACACGGGTCTAATGCGGGCCGTCGACAAATACGAGTATCGGCGAGGTTTCAAGTTTTCCACATACGCCACATGGTGGATTCGGCAAGCGATTACCAGGGCGATTGCCGATCAGGCGCGGACGATCCGCATTCCCGTCCACATGATTGACGTCTTGTCCAAGCTACGTAAAGTACAAAAAGCCCTTGTTCAGGAATTAAGACGTGAGCCGACCATGGAGGAAATCTCGCACCGAGCCGACCTTTCCCTGGAAGAGGTGCGCCGAGTGATGGACATTGGCCGTCATCCAGTAAGCCTTGACCGGCCGGTTGGCGAAAGCGATGATTGTGCGTTCGGCGAGTTTATCGAAGACCATGCCAGCGACAATCCGGTAAAAAATGCCAGTAACCGTATTCTTAAAGAAAAGATCGACTCGTTGCTCAAGACACTTACGTACCGCGAACGCGAGATCATTCGCCTGCGGTATGGCTTGGGCGACGGCTATACGTACACATTGGAGGAGGTTGGGCGCATTTTCAAGGTTACACGTGAACGAGTGCGACAGATTGAGGCCAAAGCCGTTCGCAAGCTACAGCATCCGGTGCGGAGCAAGCAATTGGAGGGTTTCGTTAAGAGTGTGGCCAGTTAAGATCGACTACGTTGGTCACCTGTCGACTACGCCGCGTATCGCCTCGGTACGCGGCGTTTTTTTGTTGGCCTAATGCCTTTCATTCCCGCTATAACGTTAGAATGGAACTTTTGAGTTAGAATGAAAGTTATCCCTTGCGGTCTGAAGATTATTCACATTGGATTAATTCATAACGATAATTAGTTGCGAGATACGGAGAGCGAATCATGACGGACATCGCCGTAACTCTACGTGAGTTACACAGAATTCATCGAAACCTGACGGATTTGCGCGGCCGTTTGGCGAGCGGGCCCAGACAAATAAAGGCGGGCGATGCGAACATTGAACGATTTGAAAAAGAGCTTGGCGAGAAAAAGGAAATCCACAAACGATCTCGCATGACTGCCGATGAAAAGGAGTTACAGCTCAAAGAACGCGAGCAACGGATTTTGGACATAAGAACCAAACTCAACAGTTGCAGTACCAATAAGGAATACCAAACGTTTATCGAGCAAATCGCCGCGGACGAACAAGCGAACAGTGTTCTGTCAGACGAGATTCTGGAGTTGTTCGACAAAGTCCGCGATGACGAAACGGCCGTCAAGGAATCCGAGCAGAAGGTAGCAAAAGCCCAGGAAGAACTCCAAAAGCTCAGGCACCGTGTGGCTACCGAACGTGATTCACTGGAAACGGACATTGGCAGATTGGAACAAGACCTGGTAAAGGCCGAGCAGGAGTTGCCCGGCGACATCGAACAGGACTATGATCGCATTGTCAAGGCGCACGGTGAGGATGCGCTGGCGCCTGTTGATGGCGAGACGTGTGGTGGTTGTTTTCAAACACTACGCGCACAGATGCTGAACGAACTGGCGCTGGGGAAAATTGTTTTCTGCCGCGCATGCGGTCGAATTCTGTATTTACCCGAAGACACTACGGTTAAATAGACACATCTCGCGTCTTATTCAACCGACAGAACTTGACAATCGTTCTTGAATTGGCGACAAAAATCATGATCAGGCGACCGACCGAAAGGCTGGGTCGCGTTTTTGTTGAAATTTGGAGAAACCGTGATGTCCGATTCAATCCCCATGACACGCGAGGGATACAACAAGATCAAGGCTGTAGTTGAAACCTTAGAAAACGATGAAATGCCCAAAATCGCCGAACGCATTGCAGTAGCGCGATCCGAAGGCGACTTGAGTGAGAACGCGGAATACCATGGCGCACGCGAGTCGCAGGGTATGATGCAGGCCAAGATAAATCTGCTCAAAGATAAACTTATCCGGGCCAATATCATCGACATGTCGAAAGTTCGAAAGGATGAGGTTTCCTTTGGAGCGACCGTCACCGTCAAAGACCTCGACTACGATGACGAGGAGGAATACACCTTGGTCGGTGCCGGTGACGAGGATTACGACCAGGGAAAAATACTGGCGACAAGCCCAATCGGGCTGGGATTATTGGGCCGGAAGATTGGGGATAAGACCGAGATAGATGTACCTAAGGGCACACTTAAATTCGAAATCCTAAAGATCCAATACGACATGTAATGGTGACCAGAACACCATCGTTGGTTGGCTGCAATTCGATCAAGATACTCCCGCAAACAGTGCCGAGCCGACGCGCACTATCGTCGCTCCTTCTTCGATCGCCGCGGCAAAGTCTCGACTCATGCCCATCGACAGCTCGCTGAGTCGACAATGTGGCGGGCAGGATGGCTGCAATTGATCGCGTAGCTCGCGTAAAGATGCAAAATCTCTGCGCGCCCGTTCGACGTCGCCAGACAGAGATGCCATGGTCATCAAGCCAATGATCTCCACGTTCGGGTACGCCGAGAGTCCGTCGATGACGTCCAGCATGTCATCAGTGTGCCAGCCGTGCTTACTTGCATCGCCTGAAATATTGATTTCGAGTAAGGCACGGGGCCGGGTCTCGGTAGCCACGTCGTTGATCGTCGCGTCGTTGCTCGTCGCGTCGTTGATTGCCGCGTTGTTGATTGCCGCCAAGAGTCGCGTGGTGTCGAGGGAGTGGATAAGTGCCGTTAGCGGCAACGTGCGGGCAACCTTGTTTCTCTGTAAATGCCCGATCATATGCCAGCGAAAGCCGGTTTGCTGCTGAAGCGTCGCGAGTGATTTGGCTTTCTGCCAAAGTTCCTGCGGACGGCTTTCACCGATGTCTCGGCAGCCGGCTTGGATGATGAGCTGTGTGGTTCCAATATCCGCGTACTTGGTAACGGCAACGAGTGTGACATCATCTGCATTACGTCCGGATCGCGCTGCTGCCGCCGCGATCTGCTCACGGACTCTCGCAACATTCCGCGCGATGATGTTAGCCTTTTCTTGCATTAAGTCATCTGTCGGCTGATTCCGAAGTGTCGCCGGCGATTTCGACTAATGGCTCGGCGGTGCCGTCATGAAGGAAGCGAGCGCAGAGAAACTCGCAGCCGAGATGTTGACCTAGCAGAGAACGGGAAGTCGTCGGTAAGAGCGAACGATAAAAAAGCCACTGCTCCATGCCAACTTGGACACGATAGCCAACAGCTTGATCAAGCGGCACGATTTCCAAGTCTTCGGCGATTGTCAGTTGACGCCAAGTCGTCGCGGTGCGCATGCGGCGACGATGAAAGTCAATAAACAGCGGTGCGTATAAGCCACGTCCAGTCGCGGACTGGTGAAGTTCCAGGCCATTTGCCCCACCGGTGAGCGAACCGAAACGCGGATCGGTGCGCCATTCGGGTAGCGCCAACGGTAACACCAATCCCAATCGACGCCGTCCCTTCAAAATGCCTTCGCGGGTTTCGCCTGCCGGATCAAAAGCGATTCCATCGCTCAAAGGCAGCGTACAGCGGTAGTCAATCTCCGCAACTGAATCACCAGTGATGATATCGGCCATCAGGAGGAATTTGTCATCACGAGCCATCAATATCTGTCGCTCGAGATGCCAATTATTGGTCAATTCCGTGCGTAGTTCGAACAGGTCGACATCGTCATCGGAAAACCAACAGACGCATTCCCACTTGTTTGCCACCTGAGCTAATTGGCCGTTGATCTTGATTTCACGTTGAACTTCGCCAGCAAATACGATTTCTTCGCCGATGGAGAACTCACCGCGGAGGTTGCTTTGTGAATGGGCGATCGTGAGCCGTGGCTCCTTGGGTGACCAGTCCGTTTGCAGTACGGCAAGTTCACTCCAATCGGACTGGTAACTTGGACCGGCAGGCAAATGGTGCTCGCGCGGCTCTTTGATCGACCGTGGCGCGTTGGCGTGCAATACACTGTTTAGCAAGGCGGTATCGCATTTGTCGTCGGTCAGAACGAGCGCGCTTTCCATCATATCAGCAAACGCCTCTTTGGTCGCGGTCTCACCCGCTGGCGACATTACGGCGGTTAGGTCACAGCGCGTCAGACGCAGCACCTGCTGAACGAACCATTCGAACTCGGCAATTGCTGATTTGCTGACTTTGACTTTGTCGATGCATTGTGCCAAGCAAATCGACCGCGTCCAAGTCGCTAATAATGGCCGCATGATGTCGAGTCGATCGCAGTGAAGGAGGCCTTGACCGTCTAGCCATTCCATCAGACTACGCGAGAGGAACTTAGCGGCTGGTTTGGCCAGCGTCCGACAAGCGGATGATTCTGGAAAATGGTACGCGAGGGCCAACGGCAATTCGCTGGTTATGAGTGCACGAGTCCAAGGGCTCGTCTCATTGACCGCGACGTTGCCTTCGTCAACCGTACCGAGCAAGTGCAAAAAAAGGGCATGCCAGGATTGAGCCGGCATGCTGTCGGCCAGTTGTGGTAATGCATACGCCCAGGTGAGACATTCGAGGGAGTGAACGTCGTCATGGCCGCGCGTGTCACTCTCCACCAGCCATGAATCGAGCCAATCGTGCAAAACGGAATCCTGCAAAACACCAGCTTTTTTCTTAAGGCGATTCGTTTCCCGTACAAAATCGAGCAGACAGGAATGGGTGTGGATTCTCGTAGGTAATCCCCATAACAATGGAGACGCTGAGCTATGTGGAAAAAGCTTGCGCAGCGGAACGGGCTTCTTGCGTTTTGCTAGATACTCGGTCCAGCGGGCAAATTCCACCGCTGGTACTGTAGGACCGTTGGAAAAAATGGCGTCCCAGGCCGTTGACGCCTTGCCATTTTGCCGCACCGGTTTGCTCTTGGACTTGGTTTTTGCATTTCGCTTCTTTGTTGTTGATGCCATTTTAAGAAAGACTCCTTGGTATAATTCTTTCCGGTTGGCAGTGGCTATCGAGCTGAGGCTATCGAGCTGAACGGGGAAATCGACTGATTTCACTGAATTGGATACTTTAACGTTTCGTGGCTTCCCCGCAACGTGACCGCCAGCCGTTCGCAGCGGATTAATCTTACTTTCACAACTGGACCTAAGTCGATGTTGCGAGGATAGATGATGGCAAGATTCGAGATTTTACGACAGCTCGGAATTATCACAATGCTCCACGGTAGTTTCGTCTTAATCGTCGCTATGTCGAGCGCCGCGGAGCCGGATCGACCTGTAGCTAAGTCGATGGAGAAAACAACACCGTCGGTCGTACCGCGCGAATTGTGGCCCGGCCAGGCCGTTGTCAAGGAAGACTTGGTCCGTTTGTCGAAGGTGGAAAGTGTTTGGCTTGACAAGAAGCGCAAGATCGTGATCGTCGGCGGAGCCGTTTGCACGAGGCAGGGACCACTGGAGATGTTTGCATGCCCTCGTGGCACAAAAGAATATGAATCTGTCGTAGCGGTGAACAGCAAAGCACAAACGGTACACGCGGCATTGCTGGCGGTGGGAGTCACGCCGGGAACGCCTGTCGAGTTTCAACCTAAGTACAAGGCTGCAACGGGGCCAATCATCGAGATATTGGTCCTGTGGCACGACGACAAGACAAAGAAGCTACGGAGGGTTCATGCCCAGCAATGGGTACGACACGTAAAGTCACAAAGCGCGATGTCAGAAGATTGGGTGTTTGCTGGTTCGGGATTCTGGAAAGACCCCGATACGGGCGAAGAGTTTTATCAGGCCGAGGGCGGTGAATTGATTTGCGTCTCAAATTTCTCAACGGCAACATTGGATTTGCCTGTTGCTAGTCCGCAAGACAACCAGGGTCTGTATTTTGACGCGTTTACGGAAAACATCCCTCCATTGGGAACTCGAGTGTGGCTGGCATTACGGGAGAAGAAAGCTGCAAAGTAGAACCGACTTGTACGTAAGGAATCTAACATTCGCAGGAGTTTTCTTGCGCCAACGCCAATTTCTTGCCGAAACAGGTCGAAAATCGGGTTGCAGGTAGGGTTTTGCGGATTTACGAGAGTGGTTGGAAGCGATACGATATTCGTTTGTTACTTGCAGATAGCCACACTGCCGTGGGCTGCAGGTTTTGGTCTTTACAGAAAGGGGACAATATGAAGCTTAGGCATTTAGCAGCAATTGCTGTGCTGCTGACTCTCGGCTGCCAGTCGGGAGACACCCCAAGCACGCCACAGGCGGAGGACACCAATGCGACGGAAACTTCCGCCGCGACGGACACTTCCGACTCGACGAGCTCAGTTGACCCCGTGACGGAAGACACGCTAATGAAAGTTAGCCTGAACGTCACGGGAATGAAGTGACCGAATGGCTGAGGCGCGAAGATTAAAGGCGCGCTGAGCGAGCTACCGGGTGTAGCTGAAATTACGGAAGTGACTCTTGATTCGGTCACCGTTACAGGAGACAGTCTCGATACGGATGCGATTATCGCTTCGATTGAGAAGCTTGGGTACGGTGCTACCGTTAAATAAATAGTCAATTGTATCAAAACGCAAAACGGCCGACCTCATTGAGGTTGGCCGTTTTACTTGGTGCTTAGAGTTTAGAACATTGTAACCAATAAACGCCAAAACCTCACACTGAACACTCAGCACATCAGTACTAAACGCCCTCTTTCAACAACTTCCTTAGCACGGCCGGCAGAATACCCCCGTTCCGATAGTAGTCCAATTCCACGGGTGTGTCGATGCGGACAACCGCATCAAACTCAATCGTCTCGCCGTTGTCACTTTTGGCCGTCACGCGCAAGGTGCCTCGTGGCTGAACATTTTCGTCGACGGCAATGTCGAAAGTTTCTTCGCCGGTAAGGCCTAGCGACTGCCACGTTTGACCATTGGAGAACTCCAGTGGCAAGACACCCATGCCCACGAGATTGCTTCGGTGAATGCGTTCAAAGCTGGTGGCGATTACCGCGCGAACTCCGAGCAGTTGTGTACCTTTGGCCGCCCAATCGCGGCTACTGCCGGTCCCGTATTCGGCACCGGCAAGCACAACTAGGGGTACGTTTTGCTGTTGGTACCGCTGTGCCGCGTCATAGATCGCCATCGTTTCGCCACTTGGCAAGTGACGTGTCCAGCCGCCCTCGGTACCCGCGGCCAGCTGATTGCGAATGCGAATGTTGGCGAACGTGCCGCGATGCATCACACGGTCGTTGCCGCGGCGTGATCCGTAGCTATTGAAATCACGTTGGCCAACTCCATTTTCCATCAGGAAACGTCCGGCCGGGCTGTCTTTGGCAATGGCGCCCGCCGGAGAGATATGGTCCGTCGTGACGGAATCACCGAGCAGACAGAGCACGCGGGCAGATTCGATCGGTTTGATCGAGTCGGGCTCAACAGGCAGATCGATCATGAACGGTGGCTCTTGGATGTACGTGCTCCGTTCGTCCCACTGATAGAGATCACCGGGAGTGACGTCGATTTGATTCCAACGCTCGTTGGAGTCAAAAGCTTGGGAGTATTGAGCGGCGAACATCTCCGGCAAAACATTGGCCTGGACGACGGCCTGGACTTCGTCATGTGAAGGCCAAATCTCGCTTAGATATACCTCGTTGCCGTTTTCGTCTTTTCCCAACGGCTCGTGCGTCAGATCGATGTTTGTCGTGCCAGCCAACGCATAAGCAACGACGAGCGGTGGACTTGCCAAGTAGTTGGCCTGTACCAGCGGGTTTATACGTCCTTCGAAGTTCCGGTTGCCACTGAGCACGGCGGACGCCACAAGTTGGCCGTCCGTGACAGCCTTGGCAACCGGTTCCGGCAGCGGGCCGCTGTTGCCGATACAGGTTGTGCAGCCATAACCTACCGTATAGAAACCGAGGCTTTGTAAGGATGCTGTCAAACCGGCGCGATCGAGATAATCCGTGACGACGCGCGATCCCGGTGCCAAGCTCGTCTTGACGTAAGGCGGCACCATCATGCCGCGTTCCGCTGCATTGCGAGCGAGTAGTCCCGCAGCCACCATTACCGATGGATTGCTCGTATTGGTACAACTCGTGATCGCCGCGATGACGACGGCACCGTGCGTGATGGACAACGGTTGGCCGTTTTTCACGACGCCACTGCGGACGATCGCTTGATCGTCCAAGGCGAATCCACGCTTACTAAGCGGAGCTCGCAGCGACTCGGTAAAGGAGGACTTCATTTTCGACAGTGGAACACGGTCTTGTGGCCGCTTAGGTCCGGCGAGTGAAGGTTCGACACTGTCCAGGTCGAGTTTCAGGGTTTTTGTAAATGTCGGCGTCGTAGCATCGTTGGTGCGGAATGTCCCCTGCTCTTTCGTATAGCGTTCAACAAGTTGAACTTCTGCTTTGCTTCGTCCAGTGCACCGCAGATAGTTCAGCGATTCTTCGTCAATCGGAAAGTAACCCATTGTCGCTCCGTATTCGGGAGCCATGTTGGCAATGGTGGCTCGATCCGCCAGAGACATCCTTGACACGCCGGCACCAAAGAACTCGACAAACTTATCGACAACGCCTTCGTTTCGGAGTATTTCGACAACTGTCAGCACGAGATCCGTTGCGGTCGCGCCTGCGGCAAGTTCGCCGGTCAATTCAAAACCGACAACTTCTGGCATGAGCATGTACAATGGCTGGCCCAGCATGACGGCTTCGGCTTCGATACCGCCTACGCCCCAACCGACAACACCGAGGCCGTTAATCATTGTGGTATGGCTATCGGTGCCAACGAGTGTGTCGGGCACGGCAACCGTTCCCGAGGCGTCCTGGCGCAAGAAGACCCCTTTGGCAAGGAATTCGAGATTGACCTGATGGACAATGCCGACGTCGGGCGGGACGGCGCGAAAGTTGTCAAAAGCCTGTTGGCCCCAACGCAGGAATTCGTATCGTTCACGATTGCGTTCAAACTCCAGCTCAACGTTTAGTTCAAGCGCATCCTCGCTGCCAAAGCGGTCCACTTGTACGGAATGATCGATTACCAAGTCGACAGGAATTAGCGGATTGATCTTGCGCGGGTCGCCCTGCAGGCGTTTCATGGCACTCCGCATGGCGGCTAGATCGACGATGGCCGGGACGCCGGTAAAGTCCTGCAGCACGACCCTCGCCGGTTTGAACGGTATCTCGACCTTAGCAGGTGCCGCGGCATTCCAACCGGCGAGATGTTTGACGTCGTCTTCGGTGACGGTGTAGCCATCGCAATTGCGCAGCACAGCCTCGAGTAGATTGCGGATCGAGTAGGGCAGCGAGGAAACATTGCCCAAGCCTTGATCCTCGAGCTTGGAAAGCCGATAGATGCCGGCCGTGACAGTACCAGCGTCAAACGTATCTCTGGCCGAGAACGGGTCGTAGGCGGCGGATGCGCTCATGATTTGGTGCGTTGTTATATCAGGCTCGTTGAAAGCCCCGTATTGTATCCGATACCTGGCTCTCTGTCTGCTGTATCGATCGGTAGCAAGGCGGCGCCAGGGTACACAAGTCACGCACGTTCCAGTGTTACTGTTGCCTCGTCCGGAGTTGTACTTGCCGGTGATGATGCGCAGACAAACACCGCTTGATCGCCGGAGATCCACGTCGATGGGGCTAAGGTCAATCGTCCCACTTTTTCGCAATTCGTGGATGCACGTGGCGGTTTGACGACGTCCACCTAGCGACCTACGTTTCAATGGATTTCGGTGAAATCCGTGGTTGCCGTTGCGACCAATACATTCGGAATACAACGCCCCTTACTTCTCAGATGGCATCGAAAACAATGAGCCAAACCGCTGGACACGAACTTGAAGCCCTCCTCGCTCGCATCAGTGACCTCACCGATAAAGTAGACGAAGCTTCACATCCACGGAAAACTTCAGTGGCTGCCGCGACGGAAGCGTTGGATAATCTCGAGTCGAAAATCGAAGAGGTCGACGCGGTGGAGGTAAGTCCACCCGAGGCTGCGCAGCCAGTCGATGATGACAGTGGGTTTACTCCCGAGGAGCCTACTAGCTTCGAAGAAGCTGGCCTGTCACGGTCATCTGTCGAAGACTTGATACTGAAGTTTCTCTTCAGCTGTGGTGAGGCCAGTGGCCAACAGATCGCGGATCAGATCCGATTGCCGTTTACGTTGGTGGATCAACTGGTTCCTGGACTGAAGAACGATCAATTGATTCACTATCGCGGTACCACCGCGATGAATGACCACGTCAGCCAACTCACGGATTTGGGGCGCGAACGGGCGCGGCGGTTGGTCGCTCAGTGCACCTATTTCGGCGCTGCGCCAGTACCGCTTGATGAATACTACGAAAGCATCGGACTGCAATCGTTGCAGCATCAGAATCCGACAGAACAGGATGTGAAAAAGGCTTTCGATGATCTGTTGATCAATCCGAATATGTTCTTACGATTGGGTGCCGCGGTAAACTCCGGTCGCGGCATGTTCCTCTACGGTTTTCCCGGTAACGGCAAGACGAGCATCGCCGAACGTGTCACAAAGTGTTTTGGCGAATACATCTGGATTCCGCGCACGATCGTTACCGATGGAGAGATCATCCGCGTGTTTGATCCTAGTCAGCACGAAGAAGCGCCCCAGTCGGATGGTGGCGGATTGCTGCAAAATCACAAAATCGACAAACGCTGGGTTCGCATCAGGCGACCAACGATCGTCGTTGGCGGTGAATTGACAATGGACAATCTCGAGCTGACGATGAATCCAATGACAGGCATCAACGAAGCTCCCGTTCAGCTCAAGAGCAACTGCGGTACGTTAGTGATCGATGACTTTGGACGTCAACAAATGACGACCGATGAATTGCTCAATCGCTGGATCGTGCCACTGGAAACGCGTTATGATTTCTTGAATCTGCCGAGCGGAAAGAAGATCCAGGTTCCGTTCGATCAACTCGTTGTGTTCTCGACCAACTTGGAGCCGAGGGATCTTGTGGACGATGCGTTTTTGCGTCGAATTCCTTACAAGATCGAAGTCGAAAACCCAAGCGAAGCGGAGTTCATTAAGCTATTCGAACTCATGTGCGGAAGATTCGCCATCGAATTCAATGAGCGCGCTGTTGGCTATCTGTTGCAACGGCACTATAAACCGGTAGACCGACCGCTCCGCTGCTGCCACCCACGTGATTTGCTGTTGCAGATCCAAAACTACTGTCAGTATACGGGCAAGCCAGTCGCCATGACGAAGGAAGCGCTGGATTTTGCCGTCGATAACTACTTCTCGATTATGTAGTTTCTAAGTAGCTCGGTTTGAACAGCGAGGGCGCTCAGAACTCAAAGTCAAACCGTCGCTGCGGATCCTCGTTTTCGGCGTTCGGGTTGAGTTCTTTATGCAGCAAGCTCGGTTGAATGTCCGTGTTGTGCTGGTATTTGTTGCTATCGTACTCGTTGATGTTCCCCTCAATCTGGTGATAGAAGATCTGACAAATCGGAACGCCTGGGTAAATTCGTACGGGTTGCAC
>CBDUAB010000006.1:0-15313 GCA_965365045.1 uncultured Planctomycetales bacterium | reverse complement strand
CCCAATTGCAAGATCGTGACGCTGCCCACGAGGCGGAGATCGAACTCGCACAAATGATTCAAGAGAACTCGCCCTTTCACATCGGGACTGCGCCCGGTCTCGGCTGGCGTTATTGGCTCATCTGCGAGCTATTTCTGCGTGAGATTCGCCAGGCACGCACGGACGCTGAGCAGTAGCGAGCGTTTCCGTGTTGAGTCCGTTTGTGTCGCAATTGGTCTTGCTGGAGAGCTGTGATTTCACGTACGTGGTACCTCATGACAGCTCTGTCGTTTCTGCACTCGCCGGTCTGAGTTAGATCGACAGTTGCTTACGGAGCGCAATGCCAATGGCCGGGTCCATCATGGCCGACGTGGCGAGCTGAATGGCCGTGGCTCCCGCAGCGAGGTATTCACGCACGTGGTCGGCTGTGCTCACGCCGCCAACGCCAATCAGACAAATTGGACTTTTCCGATCGGCGATCAATCGGTGAAACAAGCGCGTTTGAGCCACGGAAGCTGAACGCACCGCATCGCCGCAAATGCCGCGTCGTTGTCCAGCGAAGAGCAGTTTTCCAGCGCCATCTCGCACCGTTGTCGCAACGCTGTTCGTAAGCGCAATCGCGTCGACGTGCGCGTGAACCGCGTCGAGTAGTTCATCGGCGTTATCTTGTTCAGGCACGTGGCCAATCTTGATGATGTAGGGAGTGTGGCCGATTTGATCGCGGACCGCCGCTGCCACGACAGCGGCCTGCGTTGGCAGTTGGAAAAGCTGCCCGTCACACGTTGCAACGTTGGGGCAGGAGAAATTCGTCTCAACACAATCGGCTCCGCTCTCGACAGCCCATCGTGCACAGCGAGCGTAGTCGTCCGCGAGTTGCTCGATCGACCAGCCATCTTGAACAGTACCTACGACTGAAACCGAAAGAACTTTGTTGGCAGGTAGCCGTTTTCTTGTCGCTTCGACATCCGCGCGCCAAACATCCGGCGGCTGTGACGGCATTCCAAATGACACTGCCCAGCTGCCTTTCATTTCGTCGGTCGCGGGCAGATCGGTTTCGCTGCCGTTCAATTGCCCGCAGATTACCGGCTGTAAGTTCGGCAACGGGTAACAGGCACGTGGTTCACTTCGTACGGTTTTGTAAGTGAGCACGTCGAATCCCAAGCTCGCGTAATACAAGACCCAATCGCCGTTGAGCAGTGGTCCGGCGGGAATGCCGAGTGGCGAATCAACTGACAAGCCGCAAAAGTCCCAGGTACCGGGGACGCTTGGGGCCTCGATCTCAGCTGGTTGCGGTGCGTGTCCGTAATTCCATTCGTAGGTCTGTTGCGTGTCGTAGCGCGGCAGCTTGTGGGTCATCAGTTCATTCATGTCGGTGAAACGCGAGTGTCTTTCGTCCCCAATATGTTACCAAATCTGGCCAATCCTGCTTACTCCTCACATCGGTCGAGCGGCTGTGTCGGTTGTGTCAGCTATGACGATGAGGCCGACCTCATCGTCCGATCGCGGCAGGCATAACTTTAGGCGGTTGTGAATTGCCGCGCATCGCGGCCAATGCGTACCCTACTCTTTAGGTGAAAAGTCGCATCATCTCGCGCGAAATCTAGTTTAGGGCACCGCAAGGGCCAAGTTACGCACGCACCATTTGAGAACGCAACTTAACGCCATGTCCGATGATTTTGAAAATGATGGCAACTCGGCAGATGCCAAGAGCGAGACTATCGACTTAGGTGGTATCGCCGAACGGATTGAGCAGCAGCGCGAGAAATCTCGCAGCTTTCTTGCCAATCAAAAAGATCGCTTGGACAGTATTGAAACACGTCTAACGAACGATGTCGAGGCGATCGCGGCTAAGCTCACGGCGTGGACTGACTATGAGTCAAAAGTCACTGACTGGTGTGGAACGGTCGAGAAAAAAGATGCGGAGCTGGAGAAACGCCGCAAAGACTTCGAGGAAACCCGCCAACAGGAAGAGGAATCTCTGCGATCGGAACGCACTGCGCTCGAGGCAGGCGAAACAGAACAACTGAAGCAACTTCATGCCGAAATCGAAGGCCTCCAAGTACAACTTGCGGACGAAACTAAAGCCGTCGCCGAAGCGTGCCGCGAACGGGACAAATATTTGGCGAATGCCGGGGTGGAGAATGAGGAACTAAGTGCGCAGCTTGAGGGCGAATTGCAATCGACGCGTGATGCACTAAGTGAGTCACGCAATGAAAAAAGCGCGCTTGAGCAAGAACTATCGCGGACCGCCAATGAGCTACAACAACGTGGGGAAGAAATCTCGGGCCTGCGCGAAGAGATTTGCGAATTGTCACGCGACAACTCGGGGTCCACAAGTGACAGGTTGCTCGTCGAAGCTCGCGAAGAACGTGACAATCTGCTCGAGGAAGTCGCACGGTTGCGAAGCCAGCAGGGAAAGCAATCTGCCGATCAACCCGCACTCGCAAAGCTCCATCGTAAGTTCGAGTTGGCCGTCCGAAAAGTGCGGGAACTTAAGGCCCACAACATGAAACTCGAAGGACGTTTAAGCACGTTAGAATCGGCCACCGAATCATCGGAGTGCATTTCCGATTGGGAAACGCACAAGAAGCGGGCCCTCGCTGAGCTTGAGGAGGGCGACACCGCGGCGGACACGGAGGCAACTCGTTCGGACAATTCCACGGGCGTTACGTCAGACGATCTCGTCAACGAACGAGAAAAACTCAAAAATCTCCAAGACGAATGGCAAAAAAAGTTGAGCGCTGCAGAAGTGGAAATCTCGATCGAGCGCGCTCAGAACGCTCGCATGCGAACCGAGCTACTCGAAAAGATGCGAGATCTCGAAGAGCAATTGGACCGTGCACACAAAAATGCAGGCGAACCGACCGATGCTGAAGGAAAGTCGCGAGGTCGGTGGCTTGATCGCCTAGGTCTCGGCGAAAACGATTAATCTAGGCGTTCTCTATCGCCGTTTGCACATTCGCCGCGGTTAATATACCGTAGGATGGATTGGCCAAGTCGTGATTCAACCGATGATTTTCCGCCGATTGTCCAACGACTTGGCAACCCGTCCCGGTGCTGGGTCGGATTATCCATCCGTGGGAAGCTGATTGGCCGGCGCATTGTCGGTTGCGGATGGGCCAATCCATCCTACATTTCCCGATGCAAAATCGGCCACGGCGTGGCCTTTATGGGCCACCAGAGTAGGTGGCCCACCCACCAATCCCAATTCTTGGGTAAGCAAAACATGAAAAGCAGATTCGTCAAGAACCTTACCGCATCCCTGTCATTATTGGTTTTTTCACCGTACGGTTTCACGGCCGAACCTGAGGCCACCCCGGCCGCACAGATTCAAGTCCTCGACGGTTTTCAAGTAGAGCGTCTCTATTCGGTACCGTTCGGCCAACAAGGTTCATGGGTTTCCATGACGGTGGACCTCGCAGGTCGTCTCATCACTTCGGATCAAAATGGAAAACTCTACCGCGTTACGTTGAACGACGATTCGCAGCCGCCAACAATTGAGGCGATTCCGGCGAATATCGGCAGGGCTCATGGATTGCTGTACGCATTTGATAGTCTTTACGTCATGGTCAACGGCAAGGGATCGGGCCTGTACCGCGTGCGCGACAGCAACGGTGATGACCAATTGGACGACGTACAGCAATTGATCGCTATTCGCGGTGGTGGTGAGCATGGTCCACACGCGATCATTCTCAGCCCCGACGGAAAGTCACTGTATTTCTGTGCTGGCAACCATACGGACGTAATCGAATTCAACGCGTCGCGCGTGCCACGAGTCTGGAGCGAAGACCATCTGTTAGGCCGTATGTGGGATGCGCGTGGGCATGCCGCGGGCAAATTGGCACCCGGCGGGTGGATCGTGAGCTGTGATCCCGATGGCCGAAACGTCCAGCTCATCAGCAATGGTTATCGCAACGCATACGACATCGCATTGAATCGCGACGGCGAATTGTTCACGTTCGATGCCGATATGGAGTGGGATATCGGGACGCCCTGGTACCGGCCGACGCGTGTGAATCATGTCGTGAGTGGTAGCGAGTTCGGTTGGCGATCAGGGACCGGCAAGTGGCCGGAATACTATCCCGACAGCCTGCCAGCAGCCGTCGATATTGGACCCGGTTCCCCCACCGGAATCGTGTTTGGAACGGGAGCCAAGTTTCCGGCCAAGTACCAACAGGCGTTGTACGCAGCCGACTGGAGCTTTGGGAAGATTTACGCCGTTCACTTGACACCGCATGGTGCGAGCTACCGCGGAACCTTCGAACAGTTTGTTGCGGCGTCCCCGTTGCCGGTGACGGACTTGGTTGTACGACCTCAAGATGGCGCTCTGTATTTCACGATCGGTGGACGCGGCACCCAATCTGGCCTTTATCGCGTAAGTTATGTTGGCAAAGAGAGTACCGAACCGGTTGGCGTGACGGCGGATGCGGGCGCGGTGGCGCGCGCGGTTCGACGACGTTTGGAAAGCTATCACGGTCGGCAGGATCCAGCAGCCGTCGAATATGCATGGCCGCAACTTGGCAGCAAAGATCGCTTTATCCGCTACGCGGCTCGGATTGCAATTGAGCATCAACCCGTTGAAACGTGGCAGGCGCGTGCCCTCTCCGAAGCAGACCCGCAGCGTTCCATTGAAGCATTGATTGCGCTGGCCCGACACGGCAACGCGGCAGTCGGCGCCCAAGTTGTCGCTGCGCTGAATCGCATCAGTTTTGGGGAACTTGCCGAAGAAACCCAACTGGCCTTGTTGCGTGCCTATGCTTTGGCATTCGTACGCCTTGGTGCACCGGACGACGCGTCACGGGTGCAAGTGATCGAGCGGTTGGCGGGCCACTATCCGTCCCGCAATCGCGCGCTGAACGCCGAGCTGTGCCAGTTACTCGTTTATCTGCAAGCACCCAACGCGATCGACGCGACACTGGCTCTGATTACCAAAGCCACCACACAAGAAGAACGCATCCACTATCTACTCAGTCTGCGCTCGTTGCCAGGCGAATGGTCGCGGGACCAATTGCGACGGTATTTCGAAGCGTTTCGATTGACAGCCGCTGACCGGGGTGGCGCTTCGTTCGGTGGGTTTTTGCGGAACATCCGCAACGAGGCCAAGAAGCGATTGAGCGCGACCCAACAGGAATCGCTGGGCGATGCGTTGGCTTCGCTGGAAAATAAAAACGAGCATATCGTCAGCGACACACGTCCGGTGGTCAAGCAGTGGACCCTCGACGAACTGGTTGCTGCCGCGGAACAGGGACTTGTCGGCCGGGATTTCGAGCGCGGACGCGAGATGTTCGCGGCGGCCGCGTGTTTTAGATGTCATCGGCTTCACGGCACCGGCGGCATCAGTGGCCCCGACCTGTCTGGTGTTGGTGGCCGCTTTAGCACGCGAAACCTGCTCGAATCAATCGTCGAGCCAAGTCGGGTGATTTCCGATCAGTATCAAGCGACGCGATTCGTTTTGAGGAACGGTCGTGAAATCATCGGTCGTATCGTCAATTTGGGCGGCGGCAGAATGACGGTGAATACCAATATGCTCGATCCAAATGAAGGTGTAGGGGTCAAGCCTGCCGATGTCGAAGAGATGACGCCGTCCAAGCTATCTCCGATGCCAACGGGCCTGCTTAACACGTTGACACTCGATGAGATACTCGATTTGTTGGCCTATCTGCGCTCTGGAGGCGACTCGGAAGCCGTATATTTTACGGCGTCACGCGCGGGCGGTTAGCCTGTGATGGCAATACTGGCGCGATTGGGAGTTCCTTCAGTCGCCAACCAACGCTGCGCGTCGGTGCCCGCTTCTTCAGGATGACAGTTGTACTTTTGGATTAACAAGTTTCGGCAAAACAGTGATCTAAAGAATCGCGCCGTCCAAATTCAATCGGGTTGGGCTGGACACAGATACTGGGCATTGCTATTCTTCCGGCCACTTTTCAACGAACCGGTGTGTCGACACTCGAAAAGCCTGAACCGTGTGGGGCCCTTGTCATGATTCTCGCCCCGTGCACCACGTGAATTCACGGTTCTCACTTCGAGCATTCCGCCGACTCACCAATCCCTTTAACAACCCTCGATCCAACAAACGTATACCGTCAAAGAGACGATAGTATCGCGGTTCCAATTCTGCACACCAAGGAATGCACGGGGCTGATCGAAACGTGACGATCCGAACGAACTCAACATCGGCGTACCTTGACTATCGCGCGCCCGTTACGGATCTGCTAAACGGCGGCGCGAATGAAGAACATGTCGTAACAGCCGATTCAGAATCCGCCTCATCCGCAATATGCGCTACGAAAAGTACTTACGTGCGTCAATTGGCAATTGTTCTCGGACTGCTCTGTCTCACACCCGGCTGTAACGTGTTCCATTTGGCGAAGCGCACGGTGAAATACGAACCGCGCGAATACAACATCACGCTCGAAGAAGCCGACGCTTGCGAGCAGTACGCGATTTGGGCCGAAGAAGCGTGGAGTGAATGCCGAGGCCAAAATCCGGACGCGACGACTTCAGCCGATTACTACGACGGCTTCCGCAATGGCTTTGTAGACTTTTGTTTTGCTGGTGGCTCAGGCGAGCCGCCTCCGGTCCCGCCGCGCCGCTTTTGGCGCACTATTTACCGTAACGCCATGGGAGATCAGTCCATTGCCGATTGGTCAGCCGGTTTTCGTGCCGGTTCAGGTGCCGCCCGCGCGGGCGGATACCGTAGACGTGCGGTCGTTCCGTCACCATCTTCGCAATACAACACGCTGGCGCACGAAGATCAATCCGAGTGGCAAACCGACCAGCCCATCCTTATAGAACCAGAGGAAAACCTGGAAGGCTTGCTCGATGCCGGGGACGTGCTCGATGCAAGTGAGCTACTCGACGCAGGCGAGCTGCTGGACGCTGGCCCTGAGTTATTGATTACCCCGAAACCCGGCACTTCAAAATCGAAAGCGCCGGCAACAAAGAATGGGCCGCCTGTAGTTCCGGACGTAATACCGGAGGAAGAACGTGACGAGGACCCTTACCTTAAGAGTCCGCTCGAAGACGTGCGTCTGGATCAGACGCAAACCAAATTGCGACCGATTTCCACGAAGCCACGGAAGAAAATGCTACCGCCGGCAAACGAAAGCTCGTTGGATAGCGTGCCGGAAATAGAGCCAAATCGACTTCGCTACGATGATTTCTTCCGTCTGCCCGACGAGAGTAACGCGCCCGAGGGCGACTCCGCAAATCGTTTGGATTTTTCACAGGCCGCCGAGCAAGCCACTCACGCGGCGGAGCCAGACAGGAACGACGTCGACTCGAATCGCGCCGCGTGGGTCCTCCCCGTTAAGCAGAATAAGTTGCGTCCGCAACCAGCGATGACAGATCAGTCCAATCAATCACAGTCGCCAAAGAAGGTGACCAGTAAGCGTTCCACCAAGACCGCGACAGAGTGGGCAAAACACGCCCAAACGCTGTTCCAGGATCCAAACGATATCCCGTCGGCTTACACACCGTACAGTGGCCTTTACTCAGAACAGCCGTAGTTCGGAACGGCGCTTCCGTCAAACCATCGGAAGCTCCGCGGTGTCGAATTTCGACCATCACTCAAGAGCGGCCTGTTCCAGATCTTTGGAACTCACGGAGCTTCTCAGTTAAGACGTTTCGAACAGAATCGAAACGGCCGAGTTCGACAGAGAGCCGTTCTCACGAACTCAGCATCTCCAAAATTCGCCGCGACCACGCCCTTGATTGTGACCGTGCCGCTCACGTCAGCCACACGGCCTTGATCCCTAGTGTGCTTTCGCTGACAACATTTTCCGTATTTACGATCAAGGCCCAGCCACATGAACGGAATCACGGTGCCATCTTGCATCGTATGTCAGCATGCTTCTGAAAACCTCGGCCAAGTTTAACGATTATGGAAAGTTTAACGACGACGCAGACGATATGAACTTTGCCACGTACTCGAAAGTCGAGCTAGCAAGCCAAACTCACCAAGAAGTTGACATGATTAGCCTGCTAATAAAGCAACAGCACTCAACGAGTTCACGATTGCGAAGTGCCGTAGCGACACGGTTCGCGGACTGTGAAGGTTACGATGTCGAATGGCCGAAGGTGGGTTTCAGCGACTTGCCAGTCTCTTTTGGTATAGCAGCTGCGGACGCCCGATCGAGGTTATCTAAATTCGTTCGGTTGGTATCTCTTGCCGTACTTTTGCTCTCCACGGGCTGCGCCGCGTTCACGAATCCCGTGGCCAATGGTATCCCCGCTCGTCTGGTTCCGGACGAATTGCTCGCGGAGCGCAAGGATGAACTAAAACCGATCCCACTCGCTTGGCTGCGACGTAAGCCGGATGCCGAATATCGTCTCGCCGCAGGTGACATATTGGGGGTTTTTGTCGAAGGCGTTCTCGGCGAGCCGGATCAATTGCCGCCCATTCATTTTCCGGATGTTGCGGATTTAGCACCCTCGGTTGGATTTCCCATCCCCATCCGTGAGGACGGCACGGTTCCGTTGCCGCTGGTGAAGCCAATCCACGTCGATGGCATGACGATCGCCGAAGCCCAAGAGGCCATCGTCAAGGCCTACACCGTGGATAAACAAATCCTGGTACCGGACGAGGCACGTATCCTTGTCACACTTGCCTTGCCACGTCGGGTAAAGATCCTAGTCGTCCGTGAAGATTCGCCGATTAGGAGATCATCGTCCGGCGTTGATATTAATAGACAACTGTACCGTGCGTCCCCAGTGATTCCGCCACGCGGGCAAGGAACCGGGGACGTCCTGCAGATTCCAGCAACCGAGGCCGACGTACTCACAGTTCTTGCTCGTACCGGTGGCCTCCCCGGACCAGATGCGGCCAACACGGTCATTATTCAGCGCGGCTATGACGCGGACCAATGGCCAACCGATACCGATGGATGCTACTCGGCCTCTTCGCCGGATTCGAATGGAAGCACGACTGAAGGCATAGACACCGTACGAATACCGCTTCGTATGCGGCCGGGCGAACCACGACGATTTCGACAAGAAGACATTCAGTTGGATTCCGGTGATATTGTTTTCATCCCGGCACTTGATTCACAGGTATATTACACGGGTGGACTGCTACCCTCCCGCGAAGTTTTCCTGCCACGCGACTATGATTTGGGCGCCATCGAAGCATTGGTGCGTATCGGTGGACCATTCCTCAATGGTGGCGTTAACGCGAACAACCTTTCGGGCGGCATTGTGGGATTCGGTATCGGTAACCCGTCACCTAGCTTGCTCACAATCCTGCGCAAAACGTCCGGCGGCGGACAAGCTACTATCCGTGTAGATCTAAGCCGAGCGGCCCGAGATCCACGTGAAAACCTAATCATACAGGACGGCGACGTTCTCATCCTGCAAGAGACGCCACAAGAGGCGTTGGCTCGTTATTGCACGCAAGTCTTCAACCTCAACCTAATTGGAGAATTGTTTAGAGGCGAATCCGGCTCTGGCACTTTTATCGGCAATGTTCCGTAGGTCAATTGATTCCGACGTCCGCATCGTAAGCCGGCCTGTTCTTGAAAGGATTGTAGAGCGGGTCACCGATCAGTGTCATCATCCACGAGTTGTATGGCTTCGTGCGGTAGTAACACTCAACTAACGAGTACTTGCCGCTCATCAACAGTGGAAAAAACTTATTAGGCGGTGGAAAGGCCTGCAAGTACGGTTCGGCAACCGGCCCAAGGGTCGCGCAAACTCCGTCCTCGAGTAGTCGTTTGCACCACACCTCGCTTTCGCCTGCTCTGAGTGTTTTCGCTTCACTACTCGCCAGGTGATACGCAATCGCGCCCGGTTGCCAATCAAACGCGTCTACATATTTGGCCAGTGAATACCAACCGCAGTACAACGCCGCATCGGGACATGAGCCGGGCTGAAAGAGATCTGGTTTAGTGTCCAAGATGACTTCAAGTCGTCCGTTCGATTCTAGCTTGGACGCCGTCTGCAATAGCCCACGATCGTATGCTTGAAACGAGCCAGCCTGAGCAGGTTTGCCGTCGAGCTCGGCAAGACCTCGGCCGTCTAGATAAACCTTGCCATCAAGTCCATTTGTCTCGGTTTGAATCGCCATATCGATCAAACCTTTAGCCAGTTTGAGCGTCGGTGCATCCAGCCGAGACACCATCAACGTCGGATGGACTTCCCGAATCCCGGCGTCATCAAAGCGTTCGTGGAGGAAGTTGTTTTGCCAACGCAGTAACTCGTATTCCGGCCACAGGATTAACGACAGCTCGCTATCAAAACTAGCTTCCGTCTCGTTCTTAGCAGTAATCTCTAACTTTTCGTCAAGCCAACGAATCGATTGGATCAAGCCACCCACCCGTTCGACGAACAACAGGGTCGTTTGCTCGCGTTCCACACTGGGCAGTTGCTGCAACTCGACGATTGCCCTACCTTCGTTGATACCCGAAATCCGACCACGGACAGAATCATATTCGGCCCTCAATCGAGTGGACGGGGACGTCTGGCCTTGTAAACTACGTGAAAGGCTATCGTAAAGGCTCGAAATTCCGGCGGCCCTCGAAACCATCTGCTGCAGCTTGCGAGCCGAGCGTTGCTTTTGCTCCGCATCGGTTTCGGCCAAGATTCCTCGTTGAATCGTTGTCACGGCGCGCTGCAACCGCTTTGCTAGCCGATCAAGCTCCGACTCATTTTCCGCCTCCGAGTCCGGTTTTGTGTCAACCGCATTCGACTCATCGCCCAAATCGCCAGCCTTGACTTCGGCTTGTTCGACGACTTCGATTAATACCGCTAGTCGTCGGTGACGCTCCGCGGAATAGAACTGAACTCGCTGCTGTAAACTGTCACTCCGTTCCGCCTTCGCAATTCTGAGTGGCACTTCCCAAACGGTGACGAAACAGCGAATCTTGTCCTCGAGTTGGTTGTCCTTCATCCAGGTACGGATCGCGGGTCGCACGCGCTGTTGCCAATCGGAGCAGGGAAGTGTCTCCCCTGCGGGCACATTGATCAGGCAGATCTGGGAAGTTGGCACATTGCGTTGTTTGGCATAGTACTTAGCCAACGCTTGAGATTCGCGACTGCCCTTGACAGCTATGATCGCGACCTCCGCGGGCCTGAGTTCCGCCCGTGCGACGCTATTGATAATTACGACAGCAAAAAACGTGGCGGCAATAAAACGAATGGACATTATGTCCTCTTTTGGTAATTCGAAGTTACGCTCGCGCACACGGTGCGCGCGAGATCGAGTTTGGCAGTTGGAACAGTAAACGGTGGATTGCTCCAAAAACAAAAGGCCGACGAGTCACGTCGGCCACCGTGACACTATAAATGCACGACTCATCTACGGCGACTGTGGATCGGGTGTCGCCACGTGATCTCGATGGGCGCGCGCCAGATTCATTTTACCAATATTCTCGTAGGCAAGCGCAAGAGACGTATGAACCGGCTCGGATTCTGGCATCCCGTTCAGCGCATACTCAAGGTCCGCGATTGCCTTGTGCCAGCGGCCAAGCTGCACGAAGACTTGGCCACGAGTCTCGCGAAATCGATGGTCGTCGGGTGACAGTTCGAGCGCCTTGTTGGCGTTTTCAAGCGATTGCTCCAAGTCCTTGGGCTCTGAGTTCGACAATACCCAAGCATAATTGTTGTGGGCCACGGACAAGTTAGCGTTTTGCTTAATCGCGCGCAGTAATAGATTCCTTGCAGTCGCAAAATCGCCTTCGGAGGCCGCCCGCGCGCCCAACATGTTTGCTAGTTCTCCAGATTCATCATGTTCCCTCAATAAGCGATTGACCAATTGTTTGGCGTCGGCCGATGACCTCCGCTTGCCAAACAACTGGGCGATTCGCGTGAGCACTTCAGCGTTGTTCGGCGCAGCTTTCAGCATCTGATGCAACAAATCAAAAAGCAAGAATGCGCTCGGATTCTCGACGCTTGTCAGCCGGTCATATTGCCTCAACTGCACCGCCAAGAGTTGATCATCTAGTGTTTGATCGTCGGGAAACTGCTCAATTGCCTCGTGCAGAACACGTTGTGCGGCGGTTTGATCATCAAGCGTTTCGAGCACTTGTGCCAACTGAGCGTAACGTTCGGGGGAAGCATCGCCGGCGATTTGCCTGCGCAGAAATCTGTCGGCGATCGTCGCAGCCTGTTTTGCCTCGTCAATTTCGTTTCGTTCGATCTGGAGCCGCATGAGAGTGAATGCCAACATCGGCGCTTCCTTGACAGCCTCTTTTAAACGCTCAAACGCCGATTCCACATTCCCCGCACGCGCGTGGTAGAAATACCACAGATAGTTCGCTTCCGCGTCACGTTTGCTGACACGATCAATGTACTCCAAATGCGTCTTGGCTAAATTCAGCGGAGCTTGCTCCGTGGCCGACAGTTGACCGTTGATCAAGGCACGAACCATCCATTTGTGCGCTGGGGCGTACCGTGGTTCGTCATCCGGTGCGAGGCGTCGCATGAATTCATACGCCTGTTGTGCATCGACTGATTCGGCGAGCTGCAAAACGAGGCGAAAGAAAACTGGATAGTTCGACGGATCGAGTAGCCAGATCTTTTCCAAGTACATTGCCGTCGTTTCCAGATCCTGAGCCTCGATCGCGTTCTGTGCTGCATCGTAGTAACGGCCCGACTTGTGCTCAGTCGAAAGAAATGGACGGCTTAAGACGCCAACGCTGGCAATGAGCATGATGATCACCGCAGGCGCGCCAAGTGCGAGACGGCGAAATTCTCGCGTGGCAAGCCAACGGCCGCAGAAGTCCGAAACTATCCAAACCACATACCGAATCACGACAAGAGAAACCTCATTTCTTGTTACCGCAGTTAAAACTCATGACGATGTTTCCATGAAAAGATCCCGCAATCGCTCACGACAGATGTGGAATAATTCGAGGGCTTCGTCACGTTGACGATCATCGAGCTGATCCGAACTTTCACACCACACTTGGATTTGCAGGTACGGCTTTTCACGTGAATAGGGATTCGTTCGACGAAGATTAGCCAGCCTCCAGTACGGACCCAAGAACTGGGAGATTGTCTGACCAGTGGAATCAACGAAGCAGTACGCAAGAAATCCGCAATCGCCGGATGGTCGATCGAATGACGCAACCGCAAAGCTCCAGTTTTCGCCGTCCGCAGTCATCTCCGCTCGTGACGATCGTTCCGCGAGTTGCCAACCAGCGCCACGATAGCAATTCGTAAGTTCGTGCCATTTCGGTGGAAATGGGTAATCAAGTGAAATGATCGCTGTCTGTTGTGTTCGCTTGTTTTCGTACACAAAGACCTTGGAATCGCCATAGCCGAAAAAGCCACCTTGATCACGCTTGTCGAGACGAAAGCCTGTTCGGCGCCAGTTACCGACCGTGGCAGGCAATGATTCCGCATTGATGGTCTCCACCGTCGTTGTCGTGAACTCGCCAGGATCGCCTGCCAGAAGTATCTGACTGAATTGGTATACACCCAAAACTGCAAAAACCACACTTACGCAAGCAAACGCGCGTGCGATGGTGACGGGAATCTTGAACGGCCGTGGTGACAATCCGGATCGATCAACTACGTTAACCTGCCGACGTATATTGTCGAAAACGGCGTTCCAGACTCGAACGATCGGGTTTGGTGGCAAGCTGGACGGTGCGATCTCAGCGGAAAAATGGATCGGCGCGCAGAAGAACAACAGCAATTGGTCCGTGCAAACGACCGAAATGAAGGTGAGTACGAAGACAGCAAGTCCGAGAACATCGTGCACACGACCTGATGCGAGATCGACGGCATATACACTCTGTGCAAAGGCGATCGTGACAATACGCACAACGTTTAAGAGGACGGCCGCGGCCACGCCGGACAGAATCAATAGCAGCGCGTGAAACAGTGGACGGCGTTTCCAAGCGGCAAAAATCGCCGAACAAGCGACAACGGACATTACCGAGACGATACCGCTACACGCTTCGTCGACAAAGAGTTGACGATTTGGCAGGTGCAGCACGTTTCCGCGCATTAAGTGGTTGATTCCCATGAGATCGAGCAACTGGCTGCTCATAAACGAGCTCGTGCGCTGTAATGATGTTGTAACGTTGTCGGCGTAAAACGGAATGGGCATGCACAACCAAAGCAGCGCCCACACTCCCCAGATGCCTTCGACACACCGATACCTCAATAGGACCAACACGGCGAACGCGCCAATCCAGATGGCCGCGCAAGCCGCAAACATCGAATTGTAAAAGTGAACTGCCGCACAAAACAGGAACAAAGAACATGTAAGCACCGTCACTTCCACGGCACTTCCGACAGCGGTACGTGGTGCTTGCGACTCGTCCGCCTCTTTCCAACGCGTCCATAACAGGCAAGCGGCGGCAGCGAGAACAAAGGGAAAGTATTGGTATTCCGGCTGTCTCAGCAGTTTCGCCCCGTGCGTCCACAGTAGTGGCGATAGTCCAAATGCAATTCCGGCTGCCTTTAGCCAGTGCTGCGATGTCGTTTTAGTCATGATGATTCAGTGACACAATGTGGCGCTGATCAGTTACCGTTCGCTGTGGTACCAACGTACAGTCGCTTCGACGCCATTCTCAACCGTAAATGGAACTGGGCCCGTCAAGCGGTCAAGCTCGGATGTATCGACGATGTTTTCTGTCGTCATGTTTTTCAGCCGAAACGACGTGAGTGGAAAGTTGTCAAATCCCAGGTAAGTGATTAAATCTCCCGCACACGCCCCGGCATTCATTAGTGCACGCGGTACTACAATGGCGTTTCGACGTACCAGCATGCGTGAGAATTGGTTGACCCACGCCCTAAGATCAATCGGCTGGTCGGCAATGTAAAAGGTTTTTCCACGAACTGCGTCTGCTGGTGCTTCAAGAATCTTACGAATTTGAAAAACGGAGTTGCCGACATAACCATACGACTTCAGGCAAACTTTGCTTCCGGGATGTACATAAATTCCTTTTCTTAGCATCCAAAAAAAGCCGTCCCGCAATCGGTTATCAAGAGGTCCCCAAATGCTCGCAGGACGAATGATTGTCCAGATGCACGGCGGATCCGTTCGCCGCGTGATTTGCTCCGTCATTACTTTGCTTTCCCCATACACGGTCGACGGCGCATAGTCAGTCTCGGTACGTGGTCGGTAGCCAAGGCGGCAAACAAGCATGCTCGATGTGATTATGATCCGCCTTACCGTTTTTACTTTGATAATTGCCGACAACAGATTCTCGATTCCCCGTGTGTTAACCGCGTAGCCCTCAATCGTAGCGTCTTCGTCCAAATCGGTGCGTGCTGCCAGATGCACTACATGAGTCGGTCGAAACTGCTGAAAAGCTTCATGTACGGACTCCACGTCGAGCATGTCGACCCGTTTCCACTTACATTCGAATTCCGTCAAGAGGGG
>CBDUAB010000005.1:0-15866 GCA_965365045.1 uncultured Planctomycetales bacterium | reverse complement strand
ATGCGTCCGGTGGCGAGCCCGGTTGCCAGGTGCATGAATTCAAGGAAATGGTCAAAGCGCTCCACCAGGCTGACATCGAAGTCATCCTGGACGTGGTGTTCAACCACACCTGCGAGGGTAACGAACGGGGTCCGACAATCAGCTTCAAGGGACTTGAAAACCAGGTCTATTACATGCTGGACAACGGTGGGAGCAGGTATCGCAATTATTCGGGTTGCGGAAACACCGTCAATGGAAACCACCCGATCGTCCGCGAAATGATTTTTCATTGCTTACGGCATTGGGTACACAATTACCATATTGATGGATTTCGTTTCGATTTGGCGTCGATCCTGAGCCGCGATCGCAGCGGTCACTTGGTGCCCAATCCGCCATTGATCGAGGCGATTGGCGAAGATCCCATGTTGGCGGACACCAAGATCATTGCCGAAGCGTGGGATGCGGCCGGTGCCTACCAGGTCGGGCGCTTCGGCGATTCACGTTGGGCCGAATGGAACGGCCGTTACCGTGATGACGTGCGCCAATTCTGGCGAGGCGATCCTGGAGTGCTCGGCTCGTTTGCCACGCGGATTTCTGGTTCCAGCGACCTTTATGAAGCCACGGGTCGACGGCCTCACAACAGTATCAACTTCGTCACTTCGCATGATGGTTTTCCGCTCAACGACTTGCACTCCTACCTTGACAAACACAACGAGCTTAATGGAGAAGACAACCGAGACGGCGACAATAACAACTACAGCATCAACTACGGGGTGGAAGGCCCAACACGCCGCAAATCAATCGATCGCTTACGTCTGCGGCAGATCAAAAACAACTTGGCCACGATGCTGTTGAGCCAAGGTGTTCCGATGGTGCTCTCAGGTGACGAATGCCGGCGTACGCAGCGTGGCAACAACAATGCCTACTGTCAGGACAATGAGATTTCCTGGTTCGACTGGCGACTCGTCGAAGAAAACGTGGATCTTGTGCGTTTTTTCCGATCGCTGATCGCATTCCGGCGCCGACAACCGACCGTTCGGCGAACATATTTTTTATCAGGCGGCCAGCCCGAGGACGCAAACAAATTGCCTGATGTCAATTGGTTTAGTCCACTGGGAACGGCTGTCGACTGGAGCAACGGGGATCGCGCATTTACCTGCTTGTTGACCGCACCGGGGCCGGCCGAAGATTCGAAACGTGACGGTCGCGACGTGCTGATGCTATTCAATGCCGCACCGGAGTCTCAGGACTTCCTGTTGCCAGCGATTGTCAAGGCACGAGGCGTCCGCTGGCGACTCTTGCTGGATACAGCCGCCGACACGCCGGAAGATATCTATCCGGATTCCGACGGCCCTCCACCACCAAGTTCGGGAAAACTGACGCTCCTGGGACGATCGATGCGGTGTTATGTCGCGAGTCAGGCGATGGCCACCCATCCTGGCATCAAGAAATAACCGTTGTACCAATGTGTCCGGTTTTAATGCCCCCGCAGGGTTTCTGCCGCCCAATTCTTCGGCAACTTTAAGCCGTGTGCAAGCATCGGTGGCTCCGCTGGCCGATAACGACGCGTGACTAAGGAAGAAACACCCGACGGCGAACCGACAGCAATTCTGGTTCGACGTCGCCAGCGGAGAGCAGCCGAACCGTTGATCTGGCTCTTTCCACGGAGCGTCCTCTAAATGCGCATGAAAATTACTGTCGTCACAACTTTAATGATCGCGTTTTCGCTGAATTCTTTGGCCACGGGCGAGCCAAAAGGAAAAGAATCACAACGCATCGAATGGCTTACCCACTATGGCAGCGCGCGGCGTGCAAGTGACAAATCGGAACGTCCGGTGATGCTTTTCCTGACTACGGAGGGGTGTCTGCATTGCACGAGAATGCAACATGATGCCTTTCGAGATAAGCGAGTCATCAACGACGTGAAGAAGTCGTTCGTGCCAGCGATGATCAAGATCCAGGGGGAAAGCCGCCTGGCCAACGATCTGAGAGTCACGGTATATCCAACAACCGTTTTCATCGCGCCTGATGGAAAAATCCTTGATTACATTCGCGGTTACATTCCGACGGATAACCTTCGTTATCGAATGAACCGCGTTGTAGATGCCTCGGCAGCCAGCGTCGCAAGTCGCTCGATGCCGTAAGCATCGCCCTTTCC
The DNA here is from genome assembly GCA_965365045.1 of uncultured Planctomycetales bacterium. Taxonomy (GTDB): domain Bacteria; phylum Planctomycetota; class Planctomycetia; order Pirellulales; family Pirellulaceae; genus CBDUAB01. The sequence goes on along the minus strand of CBDUAB010000005.1, from coordinate 13,729 downwards.
TCCCGTGCAACTGGAGCAGTCGCGTCGTACTTGTACGAGGCGGCTGTTTTATTGCGCATGCGCTATCGAAATGACGGAAGATCTGCAGGCGCAATAGGTTACTCCGAATTTGGGTGAGAAGGACCGTGGCCCGGGTCCGTGCCCAGGTCTGTGGTTCATGGTCCGGGTCCATGCTCTTTCCATGGGTGGCCCAGGTCAACACAAGCTGGTACGCTTTTTATTAAAGCGTCAGCGAGATCCGACAGATTATTGGTTTTGACCATATTTGTCGGATACAGTTTTTAAACGGAGAGTCCACGTCATGGTCAAGACTGCCAGCACGATGTTGCCTTTGGGAACCAAGGCCCCGGATTTTTCACTCTTGAGCGTCGACGGTCGCACGTACGGACTGGCGGATTTTGACGGCGCACCGGCTTTGCTCGTTGTTTTCATGTGTAACCATTGCCCGTTCGTCATTCACATTGCTCCCGAGCTCGCGCGTTTAGCGGCCGAGTATCAGCAACGGGGTGTTGCTGTCGTAGGAATCAGCTCGAATGATGTATCCAACCATCCCCAAGACTCACCCGAGCAAATGGTTCATGAGGCGGAACTGCGTGGCTACGCGTTTCCGTACCTATACGATGAAACACAGGAAATCGCCAAAGCGTATCACGCGGCGTGTACGCCCGACTTTTATGTTTTCGACGAAGAACAAAAACTTGTCTATCGTGGCCAAATGGATGCAAGTCGTCCTGAGTCCGGTACCGAACTGACCGGTGAAGACCTGCGCGCGGCGCTTGATGCCGTCCTTGCAGGTCAACCTGTTTCAGACGAGCAAACGCCGAGCTTGGGTTGCAATATCAAGTGGAAAGAAGGCAGTGAGCCAGAGTACTTCAAACCGTTAGGCGTTGCTGGCTAATACTTAAAATCGAAAAAATGAGTGAACAAAAACCGTCGGTGATCGACTGGTCAGCGGCTCTTGAGTCCGTCAATGGAGATCAAGGCCTGCTATTAGAAGTCGTGCAGATTCTTGCGGATGACCTTCCAAATCTCCGTACGGAAGTGCGCGAGGCCATAGAGAACCAAGACGTGGAAGCATTGCGACAAGCGGCTCACAAGATGAAAGGATCCGTACGGTTTTTGGGGCCGTCGACAGTGTATGACATTTCTTTCCAACTCGAACAACGCGGTATGAATGGCGATTTGGACGGCGCCGGTGAACTGCAGTCGGAACTCCATAAAGCGCTGGGAGCTATGTCCGACGATCTTGTGCGTTTTCGTCAAACGGCGCAGCCCGAAAAACCGTAGCTCTCAGGATCTGTAAGAAGGAATTAGACGATGCCGACAATTCTCCTCGTGGACGATGCAGCCGTCGATCGCCGGATCGTTCAAGGCATTTTAAAGGATCAGGGCATTGAGATTGTGGAGGTCAGCAATGGGCGCGAGGCGTTAGAGTTTTGCGCTGCATCCACGCCGGATCTCGTGCTCACTGATCTGCAGATGCCCGAAGTCGGTGGCTTGGAACTGACGACGCAGCTGACCCTTCAGTATCCGAACATCCCCATTGTGTTGATGACCGCGCACGGTAGCGAGGACGTTGCGGCCGAGGCACTCGCCTGTGGCGCGGCAAGTTATGTCCCCAAGGCGCAACTTGCCAGGCAGTTGCTGGACACGGTGCGGCCGATCCTGACCTCGGCGGAATCGCAGGATGACTACCGGCGGCTCATCGAGTGCTCGACGAGTCATCAAATCAGTTTCTGCCTGCAGAACGACTTGTCGCTCGTCGCGCCGTTTGTCGATTTGATTCAAAAGATCGTCAACAGCATGGGCGTCTGTAAGTTTTTGAGCCGCGTGCGTTTTGGTGTGGCCGTCGAACAGGCGCTGCGCAACGCAATCTTGCACGGCAACTATCAGATCAATGAAGCGCCACTCGAAAATCCGACGGACGAAGAAATCAGTGAATTCATCCAGCGACGCTCCGAACAGTCACCTTACCGGGATCGCCGGGTGTACGTCGATGTATCCATTACGAAGGAAGAGGCGCGCATGTTAATCCGTGACGAGGGCGACGGATTTGATACTTCCGCGATTCCCGCGCCGCGCAGTCCCGAAGCCATGCAGCCAAATGTTGGGCGCGGACTCGTACTGATGCAGAGTTTTTTGGACGAAGTCTCGTTCAATGACAATGGGAACGAAGTCACACTCGTGAAACACCGAGACACCTGATCAAGGCCGGGCGCCATACGACTCATACCGCCTCGTAGCCCAAAGCTTCGTAAAACGCCACGGCGCCGGTCCACGACGACAGTGTTTCCAGCGTAAGCGTCTTTCGTCCGGCCTGCCGGCAAGTCTCCTCGACCGCCGCGACGAGCAATCGACCGACACCCTGTCCTTGGTTGTCCGGATCAACCAGCAACCAGTGAATCGACGGGCAACTTCTTCCCGGGACGCCACGTTCTCCCAGTGTTACCGTGCCCAGTGTTTCCAGGTTCCGGCTGCGTGACTGCGCAAACCACATCCTCGTGGCGTCCCACCATGGTTGCCGCAAAAACTCCCGTCCGAAATCCCGCTCCGTCCACGGACGACCCGAAACAGAAATCGGCATAGCCCGCGCTTGAAGTTCGAGCCAACGGGGAATGTCGCCGGCACCAATGAAGGTCCGCAACTCGATTCCAGGCAAAACAACCCGTTTTGGCACGTCGTCAAGACGCTTACGCATTACGATCACCGGAGCCATCGCCCCAGTTTATACCAGTACCTCCACATCGTACGTAACCCCCTATGCCAACCAGCTTTAGGCTCATCGCAGCAGATTGAATCGGATCGATCTGGAAGAAATCTTTCATTTTCTTCCATATTAAATGCGCATGTGTGATTGAAATAATTCAAAAACCGTCGATAATAGCACGGATTCGGCCAATCGCCTGGCGTGCGGGAGGCTCAGGGGGAGGAAACGAATGATTACGGATCAGCGTCGCGATCGGCTGTTGCAGTTCATCCGCCAGCGCGGCTTCGCTTCCCTGAATGAACTGACTGGTGAACTCAGGGTTTCCGAATCGACGATTCGGCGTGACTTGGACCACCTGGAAGAAGTTGGCACGGCAAAGCGGACGCACGGGGGCGTGTTTTACACCGGGCCGTCGCCGCAGTTGCCGCATTTTCGCAATCGGCAAGAACAACAGTGGGACAAGAAAAAGGAAATCGCAGCGCGAGCAGCGGAGCTAGTCGAAGATGGTGATGTCATTTTGCTCGACGGTGGCAGTACGACCTACGAGTTGGCTCAGTTATTAATTGCACGCAACATTCAAGTCGTCACAAATTCATTGCCCGTTGCCAATTTGTTCACGGCCAGCAGCAGCGTCGACTTGATTATTGTTGGAGGTTATGTCCATTTGCGAACCGGTGTTTCACTTGGGCCTTATGCGAACGAGATGTTAAGCACTCTTAACGTCCGCCGCGCGTTTCTAAGTGTGGCCGGTATTAGCGAGCGTGGTTTTTTCAATAGCAATCTGTTGCTGGTGGAAACCGAACGTGCGATGTTACGGGCAGCGGACGAAGCGGTGATCCTGGCGGACAGCACGAAGTTCGGCCGGCAGAGTCTGGCTTTGCTTTGTGAGTTGAGTGAAGTGACACAGGTCGTCGTCGACAATGAGGTCACGGCGGATTGGCGCAGTCGCATTTCCGCGACGGGCACCGCGGTCCTTGTCGCGGGCCTGACGGACAACGGGTAATTTGTCATTACGATAGCGTGGAGTAGTCCATTGATGAGTATCGCTTCTTCGTTAGATCGTCAGACCGTCGAGCAAATCGTGCGGCAAATTGTGTTGGCGCACTCTGAGACAGCAACGACTTCCGAGGCCACCGGGAATTCGTCGTCTGCCAGCGCCACGAGTGAATTAGTTGTCAGCATTTCAGCTCGTCATTGTCATCTGACGGATGAGCACGTGGAGATGCTGTTTGGTCCGGGGCATACGTTGACCGCCGACAAGCCACTTTACCAAGACGGCTTTTTTGCCGCTAAGGAGTCCGTCATGCTTGTCGGACCCCGTCGACGTATGTTGCCGACGGTGCGCGTGCTGGGTCCGACGCGTCCGCGGAGCCAGGTGGAATTGGCGTTTACGGATGCCATTTCGTTGGGCTTGGAAATCCCAGTGCGGATCTCCGGCAACATTGATGGGACTCCGGGTTGTGTGCTGGTCGGTCCACATGGTGTTGTGGAACTAAACGAGGGCGTTATCCGCGCGGCGCGACACGTGCATATGAACCCGGCGGACGCCGACCGTTATGGCGTCCAGAATGGCGAGTTGATGAAGCTACGCATTGCGTCGCATGGTTGCACGACGGTCATGGAAGACTTGATCGTTCGCGCCGATGAGAACATCAAACTCGAGGTACACATTGATACCGATGAAGGTAACGCTTGCAACTTGGACGCGGCGACGGAAGTAGAATTGCTCAGACAGGACGCGGGCTGTCGCTGTCAGGATTAGGACTTAACAACAAACATCCCCTTTTTCTAGAACTCGGAGACACATTCCATGGCAAAACAAATGGAAGCACTCGGCATGATCGAAACCAAAGGCTTTACGGCGCTGGTTGAGGCGACGGATGCGATGATGAAAGCAGCCAATGTTAACTTTCTAGGCTGGGACAAAGTCGGAGCCGCTCTGGCTGCGGTTTTTGTAACTGGTGACGTCGCGGCGGTGAAAGCAGCGACGGATGCGGGTGCCAACGCGGCGAGCCGCATCGGCGAAGTGGTTAGCGTGCAGGTGATTCCACGTCCTCACGAGGACTTGGCGATCGTCTTGCCAAAATGAATAGCCAATACTTCACTTCAGGATGTTTAACTGATGCGGGCGTGCTGCAACGCTGCCAAATGATATTCAGACAAGGAAAACAAACATGCAAAATGCAATTGGACTCGTAGAAACCAAAGGCCTGGTCGGGCTTGTCGAAGCCACCGATTCGATGGTAAAAGCGGCCAACGTAGAAATCATCAAGCGGGTCGCGATCGGCGGCGGTTATGTGACCACCGTTGTTTCCGGTGATGTAGGCAGCGTCCGAGCGGCAGTCGAAGCCGGCACACAGGCCGCGACACAGGCCGGTGAACTTGTTAGCAGCCACATTATCCCACGTCCTGCGGAAGGGCTTGTTGAAGCCTATTTAAGTTAACCAAGATTGATGGAAGTTCGGAGTTTGAGTCGTGACGGCCGACGCATTTCGACCATGGCTCAATCCACCCGATATGGAGAACAATCGTCGTGACGACGCAAGGTAGCAAAGTCCTAGTCGCGAATCTTGGTTCGACAAGCTTTAAGTTTCGCCTATTCGATATGCACAGCGAGCAGCAGTTGGCGCGCGGTGCCGTCGATCGGATCGGCTCGCCAGAGAGTACCTGTGTGAGCGAAATTGGCGATGCTCGTCAAGAAATCACGTCCCATGTTGCGGACCACGGTGTGGCTTTGCGAATGTGCCTGGAACAACTTACTGATCCCGAACGCGGTTGTCTTGATGACACGTCTGAAGTCATGGCAATCGGTTTCAAGGCGGTGCACGGTGGCCGCTATAGCGGTGTGCAACGCGTTGTTGATGACGTTTTAGTCGCCATGGAAGAAATGAGCAGTATCGCCCCAGCGCACAACCCACCTTACATCCGAGCGATGCGTCAGTTGGCCGAGCAATTCCCCGAAATCCCTTTGGTGGCCGCGTTCGAAACCGGATTCCACGCCACGATCCCAGAGCGTCTGCGGAACTACGCGATACCCAAGAAATGGGCAGATGATTTTTTAGTCCGGCGTTGGGGATTTCATGGTGCAAGCCATCGGTACATCGCGCAGCGTACACCGCAGTTGATAGGCCGGGATGACCTGCGGATCGTGTCGTGTCACTTGGGAGGATCCAGCAGCTTGTGCGCGATTCGTAACGGAAAAAGTGTCGCCACGACGATGGGAATGAGCCCTCAGTCTGGCTTGCCTCAGAACAATCGAGTCGGCGACTTTGATGCATTCGCGCTACCTTGGTTGATGCAGCAAACGGGGCTCGATCTGAATCAACTTTTGGAGCAACTGGCCACACGCGGCGGGTTGTTGGGTTTAAGCGGGGTTAGCGGCGACATTCGTGATCTGGAGGAAGCGGCTGAGCAAGGAAACGCCGATGCCCAGTTGGCACTTGATCTGTTCACAACCGAGGTTCGCCGCCACCTAGGCGGATTGTTGGTCGAACTCGGCGGTGCGGACGTGATCGTCTTTACCGGCGGAATTGGAGAGAACGGCGTTGCGATTCGAACGGCTGTTTGTGATGGACTAGCCGAGTTGGGCATCGAGCTGGATGCAACGGCCAGCGCGGCGGCGGAGGGAGAGTGTGAAGTCGGTGCTGCCGGCAGCCACACTCGCGTGTGGGTAATTCCCACCAACGAAGAACTGATTGTCGCGCGGCAAGCGTTCGATCTCATACGAGGGTAGTTCAATGTTTTTGGCCAAAGTTACCGGTGCCGTTGTTGCGACGCAAAAGGTCGACACGATGATCGGTCACAAGCTGCTGATCGTCGAGCCTTATCGGTTGGAGGCGAAGAAGCGTGAAACTTTGGTGCCGTTGGGACGCACATTTGTCACTGTCGATATGCTGGGCGCTGGTGAAGGCGAATTCGTCCTGATCACTCAGGGGTCCAGTGCCCGTTTAACACCCGAAACCAAGAACCTGCCGATCGACACCGTGATCGTCGGCATCGTGGATCAAGTCCACGTGGAAGGCAACTGCGTATTCTCGAAAGTCACGGAATAATTTTAGACGCAGGCAACTCACAAAACACAAGAGCAAACAGAAAAAACCATGCAATTCTCTGAAACCGTCATCCGCGACGTAGTGCAGCAAGTTTTGGCCGAAGTCGGTCGCATTCCGGACTTATCCTCGGGCAGTCAAGCCGGGCGTTTTGGAATCTTTACGTGCGTCAATGAAGCGGTCGCCGCGGCACGTGCGGCGTTCGAGCAGTTGTCAGAACGCACGATCGCGGATCGCAAACGAATCATCGACCATATTCGCCGCATTTCGATCGAGCAATGTGTTGAGTTGGGCACGATGGAGATGGAGGAAACGCAAATCGGCCGGCTCGAGCACAAACACGAAAAACTCCGCACCTTGGGAGAACGCACACCGGGTGTCGAATTCTTGCGCAGCGAGGTTTTCAGTGGCGACAACGGACTGGCCGTAATCGAGCACGCTCCTTTCGGCGTTATTGGCGTGATTACACCCATCACCCACTCACTACCCACGATTACCGGCAACGCGGTCAGCATGATCGCCGGTGGAAATACGTTGGTGGTAAATCCGCACCCCGGCGGCAAGCGCGTGGCCGTTGAAGGTGTACGCCGCTTTAACCAAGCCATCTACGACGATCTCGGCATTGACAATCTGATCTGCGTGATCGCCGAACCGTCGCTGGAATCCGCCGCGACGATCTTCGGCCATCGCGACGTGGCACTGATTTGTGTGACGGGTGGCCCTGCTGTCGCCCGAGCGGCGTTGAATTCAGGAAAACGCGCGGTCGTGGCGGGCCCGGGCAATCCACCCGTCGTCGTCGACGAGACAGCCGACCTGGATCGGGCCGCGCGGAGCATCATCCAAGGTGGCGCTTACGACAACAATCTACTTTGTATTGGCGAAAAGGAAGTCTTTGTTGTCGCGTCCGTTTTTGACAAGTTACTTGCCGCGATGGATCGTGCGGGAGCTGTCCGCCTGACGGACGGCGAAGTTGATCGTCTGACACAAGTGGCCATCGCACAAGTTGGCGAGGGCACCGACCGGCACGACGTGGCCGCCAAGGAGTTTCTTGGCAAAGACGCATCCGTCTTGGCTCAGGCTGCTGGTCGCCAGGTCTCTCCGCAGACCGAAATGCTGTTCGCGCCGACCGACGAGTCGAATCCGTTCGTGCCGGTCGAGCAGATGATGCCCTTCTTGCCCTTTGTCCGTTGCCGCGATGTGGACGAAGCGATTGAAAAGGCACGGCATTACGAGCATGGTTTTCGACACACGGCGATCATTCATTCCAACAACGTACGCAACATGACCAAGATGGGTCGCGCCATGGATACGACTTTGTATGTCAAGAACGGTCCCTCGATGGCATCGCTCGGTTTAGGTGGTGAAGGTTATTTGTCATTTTCCATCGCCACGCCGACCGGCGAAGGTGTCACCACGCCACTGACGTTTACGCGCGAACGGCGCTGTTCGATGATTGATGACCTTTGTGTTTTGGGGAAGTGAGGAGCGGTTTGAAATGATTTGTGAGGTGCGCGATACGAGATACGGGATGATGATATGAGATACTGTCGCTTTTCCGAGTGGATAACGGGAAAGCGCACGTGGATCCCGCAACCCGCAACCCGCAACACACAACGGAAACGAAAGTACCATGCTACCAGCGCGCGTGATGGGAACGGCGACATCAACTGTAAAGCATCCTTCGCTGCAGGGTTGCAAGCTACTGATCGTCCAGCCGCAACTGATTGACGGGCGCACACCCGATGGGGATCCCGTGGTAGCGGCCGACCGTATGGGCGCCGGTGTCGGTCAAACAGTGATCATCACTAGTGATGGTCAGCAGGCGCAAGTGTCGTTGGGATCCGACACGACGCCGGTCCGCTGGACGGTCGTGGGAATTCGTGACGAATGAGTGATTCCGCATTGGACATCGAGAGCGTCGTTCGCGAAGTAATTCGAAGATTGACAAATGGTGGCAACGGGCGCGACACCGGGGTTGGAGCGGATGAAGGACAAAACACCGACGCAGGCACGATGCGCTTGACAGAGCAAGTCGTTTCGCTTGCTCAATTGGAAGGACGGTTGGATTGCGTAAGTCGTCTTGTCGTGCCGTCGCACGCGGTTGTGACTCCAGCGGTGTCCGATGAATTACGGAAAAACGGAATTACCTTACAACGCGATTGCGAACGAACCGAAGCGATCGGGGAGATTGATTCGAGATGGCGAATCCTTGTGGGTGGCCATGAGACGGGATTCGACTGGCGCGCCTTGTCAGCAGCAAAACCATCAAACCGTTACGACTTTGAACTGATTGAGCCGGTGAAACTCGAATTGCTACTGGATGAAATCGAAACGCGACTCCACGCGCCGTGCACACTTGGCCTAATTGTTTCGAGCGCGCCACATGTGGTCGCTTGTCAGGCAAATCGAAACTCAGCATTCCGTGCGGCCGTGGTTTGCGACGCCCGCGAAGCGGCCGAGGCGCGTCAAACCTTGGATGCCAACTTATTAGCCGTGGGTGACACCAGCGTTTATCGCTTGTTGCAAATCGTATCGTCGGCCGTGCGAACCAAAGGGGGAAAAGTAGAAAGATGCGTTACACGCGTTCACTAACAGTCATCACACTTCGGCATTAGAGAATCATCCATGCGAATTGCCAAAGTCATCGGTACGGTGACCCTGAGTCAGGTGCATCCAACGCTCAGGGGGGCGGCATTGAAGTTGGCCGTACCGTTGTCACTGTCTAATCTGAGGGGACAGTCGGATGAAGAAGCGGAAACGCTAGTCGTTTATGACGATCTGGCTGCTGGAGTGGAATCACGCATATTGCTGAGCGAAGGCGGCGAGGCCGCCCAGCCATTTCGTCCTGATATCAAACCGATTGACGCCTATAACGCGGCAATCTTGGATAGTATTTACATCGAAGAAGAATAACAAGGAATCGATTGATGATTAACGCGCATAGGATCAAACAGGATATCTGCGATATTGGACGGCGGATCTACGACCGTGGCTTTGCCGCCGCGAACGACGGAAACATTACCGTGCGGATTGGCGAGAACGAAGTCCTTTGCACTCCGACGATGCACTGCAAAGGCTTTCTCAAGCCCGAGGACATTGCGACCGTTGACATGCAAGGCAACCAAACCGCCGGACGCAAGAAGCGTTCCAGCGAAGCGCTTTTGCACTTGGAGATTTACCGCCAGCGATCGGAGCTCAAGAGTGTTGTGCACTGTCACCCGCCGCACGCGACGGCGTTCGCCGTGGCTCGGGAACCAATTCCCCAATGCATATTGCCTGAGGTCGAGGTCTTTCTTGGCGACGTGCCGATTACCAAATACGAAACACCCGGCGGACAGGCCTTTGCCGACACCATAATCCCTTTCGTCAAAAAAACGAACGTTATCATTTTGGCAAATCACGGCACGGTGAGCTTTGGCGAAAACGTGGAGCGTGCCTACTGGTGGACCGAGATTCTCGATGCGTATTGTCGGATTCTGATACTGTCCAAGTCTTTGGGTGGTGTGCGTTACTTGTCAGAAGACCACGAGCGCGAGCTGTTGGATCTGAAACAGAAATGGGGTTTCACGGATCCGCGGCTTACGCCCGAATACGAGAACTGTGACATCTGCGCGAATTCGATTTTTCGCGATAGCTGGACGCAAGCGGGCGTCCAGCAGAATGCTTTCGATCCCCCGCCACCAATGGGTGTCAAACAGGATACCGATTCCACGACGCGACGAAACGCGACGGATCAGGAGGCTTTGGTCGCCGCGATTACTGAGCGCGTGATGGCGGAACTTGCGAAGGCATAGCGATCTTAGTTCAAACAGTGAGTAACAAATCATGAAAATCTCAATCATTGGCGGCGGCGGTTTGGTCGGTTCCTGTGCGGCGTACGCACTACAATGTGGCGGTGTTGTCCGCGAGATAGCGCTGATTGACGCGAACGCCGACGCGGCGGCGGGCCAGGCCCTCGACCTGCTGCATGGTGGACCGAGCACGGCCGACCAAATCATTTCCGCGGGTGGTTACGAGCACATCCCGGATTCCGACGTGATCTGTATCACGGCCGGCTTGCGACGGAAGCCGGATGAGAGCCGGCTTGATTTAATCAATCGCAACGTCGATTTGTTCATGTCCGTTCTGGATGATGTGCAACGGGCCGGTCACAAATCGGACGCGATCGTGCACGTCGTTTCAAATCCTGTCGACATTCTGACGTACCTTGCCGCTGAGCGTTTGGATCTGCCGGCGCATCAAGTTACCGGTTTGGGCACGCAACTTGACACGATTCGTTTTCGCAGCATTATTGCACAACGGTTGCAACTGCCCCCAACACAAGTCAACGCGTTAATCCTTGGCGAACATGGTGACAGCATGCTGCCAGTGTGGTCGAGTGCCACCGTGGGCGGGTTGCCGTTGGCCAAGCTTCCCAGCTGGACGCCGAATCTGGCAAATGAGATTTTCCAGCGCACTCGCGGCTCGGGCGCCGAAGTCATTCGTGGCAAAGGCGGCGCGGGTTTTGCCGTCGGCATCGCAATTCGCGATGTGATTCATTCGATCGCATTGAATCAACGACGCATCTTGCCGATCTCAAGCGTGCAAGCAGGTTGTTACGGTATCCGAGACGTGGCATTATCCGTGCCGACAGTCGTTGGTCGAAGTGGCGTTGTTGATCGCCTTGAAATCGAGCTATGGCCGAAGGAAAACCAATTGCTACGCAACAGTGGGAATGTACTGCGGCAGACATTGCAGGGCGTCTTGAAACGTGTGACGGTCTGATTAATTCTGAAACACAGAGGCACTGAGATCACAGAGCAAATCATGAGCGAAAACCTCTGTGTCCTCCCTGCCTCTGTGTTTCATAACAGAAACAAGCTTTTGCGAACTTGCCATGCAGTGGAGTTCGTATGTTTTTCTGCGCACTTCGGAAAGTCGCGCGTACGTGATGCGCTCCGGCAAGAACAATGGAGTTAGATAGGACTGACCTAGTGAAATTGCATTTTTTGGGTGCGAACCGCCAGGTTACCGGATCGCGTTACTGCCTAGAGGTTAACGACAAGCGAGTCATAATCGACTGCGGCATGTTTCAGGAGCGCGCGTACCAAGAACGCAATTGGCACAAATCTCCGATTAAGGAGGAGTCGGTCGACGCTGTGATTCTCACGCACGCCCATATCGATCACTGCGGGCTGTTGCCCCGCTTTGTGCGTGACGGATTCGCGGGACCGATCTACACCACGCGTGCTACGGCCGATTTAGTCGAGGTCATGTTGAAGGACGCCGCGCGGATCCAAGAGGAAGACGTCAAATACAAACAGAAACGTCACAAGAGGGAAGGCCGCAAGAGTCCACATCCTTACGAGCCTTTATTCGCGGAACAACACGCGGCCAAAGCGATCGGGCTCGTCACCCCGATTCCGTATTCCTCCACCACCGAGGTTGTCGATGGTGTCTACGTCACGTTTCACGACGCGGGCCACATTCTTGGTTCGGCCAGCGTGGAGGTGACATTCGGCGGCGGAAATAATTCCCGCCGACTGATTTTTTCCGGTGACATTGGCCAGTGGGGAAAACCGATAATCCGCGATCCGTCTCTATTCGAAGAGGCCGATTATGTGGTGATGGAGTCCACTTATGGAGACCGCATGCACAAGGAAGGTGGCGATATCAGCGACCAACTTGAACGCCTAATCAACTTGACCGCGGATGCAAATGGAAAAGTGGTGATCCCAACTTTCGCCGTCGAGCGCGCCCAGGAGTTGATGTACTACATTGGCGGTTTGGTGCACCAGAATCGAATTCCCGACATTCCGATTTTCTTGGATAGCCCGATGGCCATTGATGTGACGGACATCTTCAGGCGACATCGTGATGTGTATGACGCGGAAACTTGGGAATTGATCACCCAAGGTGTTCCGCCGTTGCGTTTTCCCGGTCTGCACTTTGTCCGCAAGGCAGAAGATTCAAAACGGATCAATGGCGTCAATGGCCCAGCAATCATCATGTCGACATCCGGGATGTGTACCGCCGGGCGCATCAAACATCATTTGAGAGCCAACATCGGCGATCCAAATTCAACAATATTGTTTGTTGGGTATCAAGGTCGCGGGACGTTGGGCCGCGCGATTGTCGAAGGAAAGCCGGAAGTGCGCATTCATGGTCGAGACCATCAAGTCAAAGCGAGGGTAGCACAAATCTACGGTTTTTCGGGGCACGCTGACCGCGGCGCTCTGCTGAAATGGATTGATGGCTTCAACAAACCGCCCCGGCATGTCTACTTGACGCATGGCGAAGAAGAACCGGCGCGGAAATTAGCCGAGGCGATTCGCCAGCGGGGCTGGGATGTTTCCGTGCCTGAGTATTTGGACGTTGTCACACTGAGCTGAGACGTGCGCGATGTGTCCTGTCATAGGGTTATTGCGTTTCCAGCGTTCGAGGTTACCGAAACAGGTCGGTTTGGCTATGATTCGCTAATGACCAAAGCAAAAATACTCCCGCTTGTCGTTTTGTTCTTGGCGGCGGCAATGATCGCCGCCTGGGCGCAAGGTTTTTGGCGACAAAGTGCTATGACCGACGAAGAAGAGACGTCCGCCAATCCGTCAGCGGTACAATCCTCTCCGGCCGACACGTCACCCGTGGACACTTCTGGCACCGATACCGGGATCTCGCTCGCACCAATCGTACGTGACGAATCGGAATGGCGCGAATTGCTGAGTCCAATCCAGTTTGAGGTCGCTCGCCAGAAAGGCACTGAGCCTTCGTTTAGGGGAGAGCTATGGAACGAGAAGCGAACAGGGGTCTACAAGTGCGTTTGTTGTGATTTGCCTCTATTTGATTCGGAAACCAAATATGAATCAGGCACTGGTTGGCCAAGCTTTTGGCAGCCGATTGATAGTCGGCATATTGCCGAAGAACGCGATTTCAAGCTTTTCTTCCCACGGATTGAAGTCAAATGCGTGCGTTGCGACGCGCATCTTGGCCATGTTTT
>CBDUAB010000004.1:0-17642 GCA_965365045.1 uncultured Planctomycetales bacterium | reverse complement strand
GACCTCAAAACCGGCAACACGCTCCGTCGCATCGGGTCCAACCACCAGACAGCCTTTGGCACCGTCCGTTACAAAAGACAAATCAACGAGCGACCTAAGCTGTGTGGCGCACTGATCGAGTGATTCCGATTCGAAGAAACGCCGTACCTCATCCGCATTGCAAAACACCACGTCGCAATATTCACCCACGACCGTCCTGAAATCATCTGGAAAACGGTCAACAAGAAACGGATCGGAAAACGTAAAGGAAACCTTCACTCCGTGTTTGCGAGATTGTTGCATCGTTTCCAGACAAGCTTTGCGAGGCGTCTCGCCATCCCACAGATAACCTTCGACATAGGAGTATTTGCAGCGGCTCAAACGATCGACATCGATGTCCGTTGGCGACAACGCCGTCGAGACTCCCAAGTTGGTGCACATTGTGCGTTCGGCGTCGGGAGTGGTGAGGATAAGCGAAGTACCGGTTGGTCCACCTGACGTTGGTGCTGGGTGGACATCGAAGTGGATGCCGGCGTCTAGCATGTCTTGACGATAAAACTCACCGTGAGCATCGCGTGCGACTTTGCCCGCATAGAATCCGCTACCGCCACTTTGCGCGACGGCAATCATCGTATTTGCCGCGGAACCACCAGAACGTAAGTTCAGGGAAGTTTCCGTTAAGTATCGCAACAAAGTGGCTTGCTTCTCCGCATCCACCAAAATCATTCCGCCTTTGGTAAGGTCGTGCTCGCGAACATAGTCGTCGTCCACCATCGCCAGGATATCGACCAGTGCGTTGCCAATGCCAAATACGTCAGTTGTCTTTTCGACTGCCATTAGAGGTGCTTTTCCGTGTCGTCAATTTCGAGAAATCGTATTCCAAGGATCACGAAGCTCCTCAGAATAGCCTCCCTGTGCCACATTTTTCAAGGACAGGAAGCTGCTTACGTAGCACAATCCGGGAAGGCGATTGTCTTCCGGCAACATCCTTGACCGATTCATCAATTTGACTTAGCGTGTAAGTTCAATGCGATTATTGCACTATCCTGCCTTTCTTCTTTGAGCGGTGTCATGTCGCCTCGCTTTCACGCTTTCATCGTGACACGTGTTTGTTTTGTGCTCATGATGTTGCCAACCGCGACGGCGCTCGCCATCGACTTCAACAACGACGGCCTGTCCAATTGCCAAGACATCGATTTGCTTAGTACGGCGATTGACACTGGATCGGATGACCCAACATTCGATCTTGACCTCGACGGTTTCGTCGATTTTGACGACCTTGATTACGCCCTGGACGAACTTGGGTCAATACTAGGTGACGCCAATCTAGACGGTCGCGTCGATCGATTGGATGCGAACGTCTTTGGCATGAACTGGCAGCAAGAAACAAAAAACGGTTACTGCCAAGCTGATTTTACGCGGGATGGCAGAGTCGACGCGAACGACCGAGGCATACTAGGAATACAATGGCAAGTGGGTGTCAACGACGGTGATATTCATCCGGCGACCGTCGTGGCCGCGAGTCTGCCTCATTCGCTTGATATCTGGCGTGATGGCGGACACGTTTTCGCGGAAATGGGTCCGCTCGAATTACTCGCCATTCCACAACGCGCGCCGGCTGGTTTGTTGGCAACCAAGATCGCCATACGCACCAAAGACCCCTCAAAACGTCTCGTCAGTTTTGACTATTTGGCGATCACCGGAGATCTGCACCAGGTGTTTACCGGTCCCGTTCCATTCACGCGCCCGACTCCAAATGGGCTTGCCGACAGTTTCATTCAAGCGAGCACTGAGTCGCTTGGTATCTGGAACGCCGCGGATAGCCAATTATTAATCACACCCGATATGATTGGTGGGGGAGCGGGCGGCTCCTACGCGGGGATTAGCGAAGAAAACGATTTCTCGGACCCTGTGCAGACCAGCGGAACGCTACCTGAATTGGTGATTAATGAGTTTGCGTTCGACCCTCCCGCGGGCGTCGGTAACCTAGAGATGACCGCGCCGACCGACATTTTTATGCTCGACACAGAAGAGCAATCGAACTACATCGAATTGGCGTACATCGTCACGGTCGCCAAACGCTCAATCGATGACGAAGTCGGCCAAGTCTTCTTAAGAGTCGGGATCCAAGGTGGTGACGATGCAAACAACCCGTTACCGTTCGACGGCATTATTGGTCTGGACGAGCCCCTGACGATACCTTTCTTTGCGCAGCCTTGTGATTTCAATGCGGACGCAACGTGTGATCAGACCGATCTGGATCTATTACTAGGGGTCGTCGGCAGCGAAAACGCCGATTTCAACTTAGATGGATCCGATCCGCCTTTGATCACTCAATCTGATGTGGCTCAGTGGTCGAATTTTGCCAATCCCATCCCCGGCGACACGGACTACGACGGCGACGTCGATGCAGCGGACCTCAACAGCCTCGCGCGCCATTGGCTGATCAACAATTCCAATCTACGGAAGTCGCCGCGTTTGATAGGCTGGGATGATGGTGACTTTGATGCCAATATGAACGTCGATGCGGGCGATCTCAATTTCCTAGCAATGAATTGGTTACATGGCGTAGATCCACCGGCTGCCATGGCCGTACCGGAACCCACCGTATCCATCCTGCTCATTTGGATCGGATTGGTCTACCTCACTTGCCACCGCCGCATCGGACGTTGTGCTTTTCAACAAGCCGCATTTTGCCAATAATCGCATAGATGGAAACTATGCAGAAAAAGGCCAACGTCGATAAGGTCGATAAGAATGCCGTCGTCAATGTCGCGGCCTACAAATTCGTCACTCTCAACGGACTGCGCCAGTGGCAGACCAAACTACGCCGAATCTGCAAGCGATTGGGACTGCGTGGCACAATCCTGCTCAGTGACGAAGGAATCAACCTGTTTGTCGCCGGGACACGTGGGGCCGTCGATGCGCTGTTGCGGTTTCTCCGCGAAGACCCCTTGCTTAACGATCTCGATGTCAAAGAGAGCTTTAGCGATCGCCAACCGTTCAACCGGATGTTGGTAAAGGTAAAAAACGAAATCATCGCCTTTGGCGTCGAGGAAGTTAGACCGTCCGACTATATATCGAAGAAGTTGCCGCCCGAGCGATTACGACAATGGCTCGACCAAGGCAAACCGGTCACGCTGCTCGACGTGCGGAATGACTACGAGGTCCGACTGGGTACTTTTCAAAACGCCGTAAAGCTCGGCATCGACAATTTTCGCGATTTCCCACAGGCGGCACAGCGGTTGCCCCACGACATTCAAAAACAACCGGTCGTCATGTTCTGCACTGGCGGCATTCGCTGTGAAAAAGCCGGTCCCTACCTGGAACAACAGGGATTTGAGGATGTCTATCAACTCGAAGGCGGTATTCTCAAGTACTTCGAACGCTGCGGCGGCGAGCACTATGACGGAGAGTGCTTTGTCTTTGACCAACGGGTTGCATTAGACGGTACACTGAGCGAGACCGCAACAACGCAGTGCTACAACTGCCAGTCGCCATTAACGGCCGAAGAACAACAGTCGTCCCAGTATGTGATGCATCGATCTTGCCCGTATTGTTACGTTGATGCCTCGAGGGCATTGGCCAAGCGGTTGCAAGAACGACATGAATCGCTACGGGAACTCACGACACCGCTTCCGGGCAGCCAACCGTACACCAACGTGCGAACGATCTTTGTACCTGCGCGCGCGGATGGCAAGACGCTGATCGGATTTCTTGGTGACGAATTTTCCTTTGTAGCGGTGGAAAAATGGAAATCACGAATCGACGGAGGATTCATCTTTCGGAGTGGTCAACCGCTCACCGCCAAATCCATTGTGACAGCGGGCGAACGGCTCGAACATCGATTTCCTGACACGGTGGAGCCTGACGTCAACGCAGCCATCGACGTTATCTACGAAGACGAATTACTCGTGGTCGTCAACAAACCAGCTCCACTGCCGATGCACCCTTGCGGTCGTTTTAATCACAACAGTCTGATTTGGATTCTAAATCGAGTATATCATCCACAGCGATTGCGCCCGGGGCACCGCTTGGATGCGAACACGTCCGGCGTTGTTATCCTCAGTCGCACACGCGCCGTGGCCCAGCGGATTCAACCGCAGTTTGCGACTGGCGGCGTTCAAAAAAAGTACATCGCCCTCATCCAAGGTGAGAATACGGAAGACGAGTTCACCTGCGAAGCCCCGATCAGCGCGTTGGCAGTGGAATGCGGCGCGCGCACGACAACCCAGGATGGCCTAGCGTCTCGCACCGATTTTAAAGTGCTCAAACGACTCACCGACGGAACGACGCTGCTCGAAGTGACCCCACACACGGGTCGTACCAACCAAATTCGTTTGCACCTCTGGCATTTGAATATGCCGATTGTCGGCGATCAGACTTATCTGCCGAACCGTCGACTTGGTGCGCATACGGCAGTCACGATTGACTGTGCACCGATGTGCCTACATGCGCAATCCATTCGCTTTCGTCACCCCGAATCGAACGAGCAGATAACTTTTGAGGCACCGCTCCCTGGCTGGTCACATTGCTGAATTACCGTTTCGATTCTGAGGCGCTTTTGGCGAATGTCTAATGTCCAAGGGCTAATGACTAACGGTTGGTTATTAATGGCCGTTCTACCACCAATTGGCGGTTTGGTGCGATTCTGGCAAAACTTGCTGGCAGTGCGATGCAAGCAGAAGAATGGCGGCCACTTCACCAGCGTTCTGTCCGTTAGCGGAGGTAACATACGAAAACCACGCTATTTGCTTGCTCGCAATGTGACGCTCGGCTAGTGTGAGGTGGTGGCAAATTCGCGCGGCAAGAAGCTATGAGCCGCCGACTCAAGTGGAATACTCGATAAACCTGGCGATCCTCATGATGAGATCATTTTGCTGCCTGATAATCTTTTGTTGCGGCCAAGCGCGAGGCGACATCATCAATTGGCAGACCGGAGATACCATTACCGGTACGGTGGGCATTGCGCCCGGGCCTGGCTTGCAACTGACAGATTGGAAAACCGAGCTAAGGAATCTGCACTTCGCTGATTTCGAGGGAATGAACGTAGAGTTCGCTGCGTTCGATCGGAGTTGGCTCGATAACGCGCGATTCACCGACGCGAATCTTACCAATGCAACGCTGCGTTTCGCAACACTCTTGAAGACCGACTTTTCGGGAGCCGCAGTCGCAGGAGCCAATTTCGCAGGTACGACATCACTTGGCTTCACTAAAGAACAGCTCTACTCGACAGTTAGCTACGAGAAGGGAGACCTGCGAGGAATCGGCCTCACAGGCAACGACTTGACCGCATGGGATTTCAGCGGTCAGGACCTCACGAACGCTACTGTGAGTTCCTCCACAGTGACGAATGTGGATTTGACCGGAGCTGTCATCGCGGGCACCAATTTTTTTGCAGCGATTGGCTTCATCGAGGAGCAGCTCTACTCCTCAGCCAGCTATGGGGAGAAGAATCTGAAAGGCATCTTGCTCATGAACAATAACCTGACGGCATGGGATTTCAGTGGTCAGGACCTGACGGGCGCCTCCTTGAGGTCCGCGACACTAACAAATGCCAAGTTAGATGGGGCCGTAGTCGCGGGAGCCGATTTTTCGGCGACCACTGGCTTTACTAAAGCGCAGCTCTATTCGACGAGTAGTTACCTGACCAGAAATCTGCAGGCCATCAGGCTTACAGGCAATGACCTCACGGGCTGGGACTTCAATGGTCAGGATCTCAACAACGCTTGGTTCAATTCTGCAACACTGTCAAATGCGAACCTAGCGGAGGCCAATCTCACGTTTGCTTCGCTGGCGGGGTCGACGCTAATCAATACCAACTTGGCCAATGCCGATATGGCGGAAGTCGATCTCACGAATGCCAACCTCAGTGCTTCCACGCTGACGAATGCCAATCTGGAAAACGCCTCGCTGTCGGGCTCGATACTCAGAAATGCCAATCTGGCGGAGGCCAACCTCACGAACGCGTCGCTCGGAGGTTCGACCTTGACGAATACTAACTTGGCTGGAGCCAACCTCAGCAGCGCTTTGCTAGGCGTTCGGCCCGCTTTCGGCCAACACGAGGCTTCGACGCTGACGAACGCTAATCTAGCGGAAGCCAATCTGACGGACACTTTATTTGTGGGCTCGACGTTGACGAATGCCAACTTCGCCGGAGCAGTCGTGATGGGAACGAACTTTCGTGATACGACGTCGCGTGGCTTCACCAAAGAACAGCTATACACAACAGTCAGCTACGAGAGCAGAGAGCTGCGGGGCATCGGGTTGGAAAGCAACGGCTTGTCGGGCTGGGACTTCAGCGGTCAGAATCTCACCAACGCGTCCATGCGTGAGTCAACGTTGACAGACGCCAACTTGGCCGGCGCCAATCTCAGCAACGCGTCGTTGAGGTTCACAACACTGACGAATGCCAACTTTGTCGATGCAGTCGTGAGTGGAACGGACCTGTGGGGTAGCGGTATTGCCAAGGAGCAGCTCTATTCGACAGCCAGTTACGAGACCAAGAATCTGCGAGGCATAAACCTGGGAATCAACGATCTGACCGGCTGGGACTTTCGAGGTCAGGATCTCAGTTACGCCAATATGCGGCGTGCGACGCTAACGAATGCCAATTTGAACAGTACGAACTTTGTCGGTGCAGACCTACGCAATGCGAGTGGATTCTCGCCAGTCACATCCACCGTGACTCGCAACGCAATTTGGCCCGATGGTCACATCCGTGGGCTCGATCTTCGCGCAGGGGAGTACCTGCGCATCGATCGTCTTCTTGGGGAGGATTCCGGCGAAATCTTCATCGACGATATGTTTGCAGTCGTCGATGGCGCAACTCTTGAATTGAGTGTGGGCCCTAGTTTAGACATTCCCATTAATCCTGCCGCCTCACATTTAGTGTTAGGCTCTGAGATTCCGGTGGAACTCGGCGGTTCGTTGCGGATCGTATGGGATGATCTTCACGGCAGATTCTTCGTCGGGGGCAACTACGATTTGTTTGACTGGCCGGAACTGCTCGAACGCGACAATGTGTTTTCATCTTTGGAGTTCCCTGCTGGAGCCTGGGACGTATCGCGGATTTACACCACCGGACAAATCACAATGATGGCTCAGTATCGAGACGATGGAGATTTTGATGTCAGCGGACAGTTGACTACCGACGACATTGACCGATTGTCGGCTGCGGTGCGCACCGGACGCGATCTGACGTACGATGTCAGCGGCGATGGACTGCTTAATCAGTACGACCGGCGCCTATGGGTTGAAGACCTGAAAAATACACATCTAGGTGATGCCAACCTTGACGGCATGGTCGATGCGGCGGACCTGAATAAGTTGGCGTTGAATTGGCAAAGCACTCATGCGACAGGCTGGGGGCAGGGTGATTTCACCGGCGATGCTATTGCAAACGCAGCGGACCTAAATGAGTTGGCATTGCATTGGCAGGCCGGTGCTAAGTCACTCGCAGCAGAAAACGCCATCCCTGAACCGACCGCGATCGCGCTTGCTTTGTTCAGCTTTGTCGCGTTCCTCGTTCCGCGGTCGACGTCAACGACAGGATGCTGCATGCGTTTTCGTGCGTAGGTGAAATCAACCTCCGCACGCAAGGGGATGTGCCTTCGCCCCCACCTGAACGCGCTACTGCTGCTGGGATGGTTTGCCAAAATTCGTTCGTTTGTCGTTGATTGGTCGTCGTGCCCCTAAGTCAACCAACGACTTCGGGTGACAAACCCCGAGAACTCATCTCGTAATTCAAGACGCCGAAAACTCGTGGGAATCGAGGCATTGACGCACGGATCAAGTGGCGGCTGGCAGTCGTCCACGGTTTGAATGTCGAATCGACCAGCCCTTGCGCACTTCGCTCCAACGCATCGATGCCTATTAGGCATTCGGGTTTCCTTAGTCATTAGTCCTTAGACATTAGTCATTCTCTTCAACCGCGCCTTTGGGTTGTGCGCTGATACATGACGCCGCTACCATCCTGTTGCGGCGAGAAGAATCACCCTCTCCGCTCGATCCGAGCCCATGCGTCGCGAAGCGAAACGGTGCGATTGAAAATCGGCGCGCCGGGATTCGAATCGACCGTGTCCACGGAGAAATACCCCAATCTTTCAAACTGATAGCGGGCTCCCGGTGCTGCCTCAGCCAAACTGGGTTCTAGCTGGCAATCGGTTAATACTTCGAGCGAATTCGAGTTCAAATTGTCGAGAAATGTGCCGTCTGGTGGCGGTACGTCTGGATTGTCAACGGAAAACAGATGGTCGTAGAGACGGACCTCGGCGGACAAGGCATGACGGGCCGACACCCAGTGTATCGTGCCTTTTACTTTACGACCGTCGGGCGCTTTGCCACCCTTGGTCGCTGGATCGTAAGTACATCGCAGTTCGACTACCTCGCCCGTATCGTCCTTGATGACTTCGTCACACTTGAGAAAAAACGCGTAACGAAGGCGCACTTCGCGGCCAGGGGCCAAACGAAAGAACTTCTTCGGAGGATCTTCCCTGAAGTCATCTCGCTCGATGTACAACTCGCGAGAAAATGGCACGATGCGCCGGCCAGCACTTTCGTCTTCCGGATTGTTGATCGCTTCGAGCTCGATCGTTTCATCGGCTGGAAAGTTCTCAATTACGACCTTGAGCGGCCGTAGTACGGCCAACACTCTCGGAGCCGTTCGATTGAGGTCGTCGCGTACCGCGTTTTCGAGCACGATACGGTCGATCGTACTATTAAACTTTGCAACACCGATTGTCTTGCAGAAGTTGCGAATCGAGGCTGGCGAAAAACCGCGCCGCCTCAGGCCACAGATTGTGGGCATCCGCGGATCGTCCCAGCCATTGACGTGGCCTTCTTGAACAAGCTGCAGCAGTTTTCGTTTACTCATCACCGTGTATGTAAGATTCAACCGCGCAAACTCAATTTGCTGTGGATGATGTATGCCGATGTTCTCGATGAACCAATCGTAGAGCGGACGGTGATCTTCGAATTCCAATGTACAGATGGAATGAGTAATGCCCTCAATCGAATCCGACTGCCCGTGCGTGTAGTCGTACATGGGATAAATACACCATTTATCGCCCGTCCGATGGTGAGCCGCACGCATAATGCGATACATCACCGGGTCACGCATGTTGAGATTGGGGGAAGACATGTCGATCTTGGCGCGCAGTGTTTTCGACCCGTCCGGAAACACGGCGTTTTTCATCCGCGCGAATAAATCGAGATTCTCTTCGATCGAACGATTGCGATGCGGGCTGTCGCGACCCGGTTCGGAGAGCGTACCGCGGTACGCGCGCATTTCCTCGGCGGTCAGATCGCAGACAAAAGCCTTGCCTTTCTTGATCAGCAAGACTGCCCACTCATGCAACTGATCAAAGTAGTCCGAAGCGTGATACTCGCCGTCCCACTCAAAACCAAGCCAGCGGATGTCGGCGCATATTGAATCCACGTACTCGGTTTCTTCTTTGCTCGGATTCGTGTCATCGAAGCGCAGGTTGCAATTGCCATCGTATTGCTGCGCAAGGCCAAAGTTCAGACAGATGCTCTTGGCATGACCAATGTGCAGATAACCGTTCGGTTCAGGCGGAAAGCGAGTGTGGACGCGTCCATCGTTTTTGCCGTTGGCGCGGTCCTGCTCGATGATTTGCTCGACAAAGTTCAACTGCCGTTTTTCTCGGTCTTTGTCGTTGGTTTCTGCGGAAGCGGCCATTACCGTCTCAATCATCTCGTGGAAATAGGCATCGAAACAGAGCCTGCTCAATATCGCAGACTATCGGATTTTCCCATATGTGCCCAGTGTGAAGCCAACGTAGCATAGGCGGCTCGCCTGTCATGGCCTCGCGGTCCGAATGTGGAACGGTTGCACCGCGAGCCCGTACAGCAAACTTGCCCTAACACAATGTTGCGCGTGCCGAATGCGCGTCCTGCATTGATGAATCAACGTTATCCCTCCACAGGTGAGTCGCCTGTGCTACGTAGCAAGTGCACGTTCAATTCTGTTGAGGCAGCGATCGCGGCCGAGGATGTCCAACGTTTCAAACATTCCGAATCCGACTCCCTTACCTGTCACAGCCACTCGCAGCACGTGGATAATTTGGCCGATCTTGATGTCTTCTGATTCCACGAAGCGTTTCAGGGCGGCTTCCAACGTCGGGGCAGCAAATGGCTCGACAGTGGCCAATTCTTCCTTGAATTTAGCCAGTAGCGACCGTGCATCGGCTGGCTTGTCGATTCGTTTTTCGAATGCTTTTGCGTCGTATGTCAGTTTGTCATCGGTAACGTAAAAGTCCGCATAGTCGAGAATGTCGCCGGCAATTTTGATTCGATCACCGGCTGCCTCGACGATCTTGGTCAAATAGGGTGCGGTATCGCACGGTGGTGGGTCGGCCACACATCCGACCTTCTGCAAGAAAGGCAAGACCTTGGCCACTTTTTGCTTGATCGGCAATCCCTCCATGTAGCGATCCTGGAATGATAACAGTTTCTGCGGATCAAAACTGGCCGGTGCCTTGTTAACGCGCTCGAGCGTGAACTGCTCGATCATTTCCGCACGGGAAAAAGCCTCGGTCTTGTCATCCAGGGACCATCCCAACAACAGCAAGTAGTTCACGACGGCGTCTGCCAAGAATCCGATTTCCTCATAGAAGTCGACAATCACGGGATTGAACGTGTCGGCGGATGTTTCCAAATTGATCGCCGAAGCTATCCGCTGTCCGAGATCGTTGAGTGCCTTAAAGTCGCGATTCTTGAGGTATTTGTCCAGCTTTCGCTTGCTCAACTTTGTCTTGCTCCCCGGCTCGGCGACAAACGGAATGTGGGCAAACTCCGGTAACTCGTAGCCCAGTTGTTGGGCAATAAAAACTTGCCTCGGCGTGTTGGACAGATGCTCTTCGGCACGAATGACGTGCGAGATTTCAAAGTCATGATCGTCAACGACCGTGGCCAAGTGGTACAAACATGACCCGTCGGTGCGCTGGATGACATGATCCTGTTCGCGTGCCCAGCCAAAAGTGACTTCGCCACGAACCAAATCATTGAGCACTAAATCACCGTCACGAGGCATCCTGAGCCGCACGACCGCCTGACGGCCTTCGCTCTCGAATCGCCGTCGGTCGGCGTCCGAATTCGCGGCGAACCGCCGACTATAAACGAAATTGTGTTTTCCTTTTTCAGCCACCTCACGTTCGGCCTGAACTTCTTCAGGCCGGGCGTAGTCATAATAAGCGGCACCACGCTCGATTAGCTGGGCAACGGCCGCGGTGTAACGCGCGCTCCGCTGCGATTGGAAGTACGGCGCGTGGGGGCCGCCCACTTCGGGGCCTTCATCCCAGTCAATTCCCAGCCAGCGAAACCCGTGTAGAATCGGTGCGAGCGCCTCCTCAACGTTTCGCTGCTGATCCGTATCGTCAATGCGGAGAATAAACTGACCACCATGATGACGCGCAAATAGCCAGTTGAATAAGGCGGTACGAACACCGCCAATGTGTAGGTAGCCAGTAGGACTGGGAGCGAAACGGGTGCGGATCATGTCTTTTTAAAGGGTTTTTCGTAAAGGGTTATTTCGTAAGGGGTAGTCTCGAGACAAAGGGGCTCGTCCCGAAACGATGTATGGATTTTGAGCGCTGCGGTGCCTGGGAGAGTGAGGCGCATTCCCTGTAAAGCGTAGCCAAGCTACGGGGTTGACATCAAGAGGCGCAAAACAACACCCCTTGATCTACGCGGCACGGCGCTGCTGTTGCTGTTCCCGACGGGATTTCTTACGGAGCTTGCGGCGTTCTGTCTTACTCAGCTCCGGATTGGTCAGCAGGTCGAGCTCGGCTTCGTCAATATCGGTGGAATTATCGGGCTTCGTCGGAACCGTCTCATCACTTGAATGTTGTTTCGTGGCAGGTTGCGTGGATGTCCGTGAAACGGGGTCACTCGCTGCGACGGTTGACCGTTTGCGGCTACGACGACTGGTAACTGAGGAATTCGCTTGTCCAGCGGTCGTTGCCTGCACCGACTGCTGGCGACGACGAGCGAACCAACTGCGGCGACCGGTTGTTTCGCCATCGACTTCACCCCGGCGCGACATGACAATGAGCCCCTGCGCCTCGCGGTAGATGTTGCGAGCGTAGAGCAGGAACGAATAAAGTACAAAAAAATGCCCCAGCATCAGCACCGACGACTGAAGCAACAATTCGTTTGGTCCGACACGGGGCCAGCTGACGCCGAGCTGATTCAGTGTCGCGGTGAGGTAGCACGCTGCCGCCAGCGCCAGGAAGAATACGCCTTCACGACAGGACCACATATCGGCTAGTGCGCGACCACCTACCAGCAAACCCATCAGACCGGCGATGGCAATCCACCAAACCGAACCATCTCCCCAGAGCGCCGTCCCCGTCAATCTCTGCAAACCGATTTGCAACAGGTTGTGCAACCCCGTCGACACGTCCAAGCTCGCCGCCAAGCAAAACACGGCCATCCACACCCACAGGCCATAGCGGCCACGATAATCGTCAACCTTGTGACGGCGCGTGTTATAAACGAGCAAGGCGGCCGCAGCTGCCAGCAACAGGAGTGTCGACGACAGCCAATTTGCGATCGAGCCCGGCCCTTGAACGTTTAAACTTGCAATGGCTTGAGTATCCGCTGCGTCCCAGCGATGCGACCCGTAGACGTAAATCGCATTGATAGTGGCGATGCTAGAAACGCCAAGGAGCAGCAGAGCGAAAAGGCCCAAAACTCGCTGCGGAATCAGGTCCGTGACACGTGGCTGCAACTCTACGAGCGCTTCGTCCGCATATGTCTTCGTGGACGATGCGACGCGTGTCCGAGACTGAATAGACGGAGTGGTGGCCCCCGCGTCTTCGCGTAGTACTCGTCGACGACGACCTTCCCGCTGTCCCATTCTGTTGCCCATCCTTGTGGCTCAGCGAAGCTAGCAGTTCCATCTTGTGCGCAGCGACCTAAGAAGTTAAGTCGGTCAGATTGACCGCATCTCTGTACTAGCTGCGGTTTTAACGTCAATACAGTTGAACGGCTTAATACGGGTGAACTCCCTATTACGCTCCGACAGATCGCAGCTCAAGTGACCGTCACATTCCTTCTTTTCCGCAAAAACCGTTGGCAAACCCTGCCGGGGCTGGGCTATGCACGTCAAACATGATTCGATTTTTGACGCCCCATATTGCGCAAACTACGTTTCAGAAAGCTAATTATTCGGCCATAACGAGATTCGCGGTACCCGCATGACGAAATGGGTACAGCCGTAGAAAGCAGTGCACATGTCCGCTACGGACTCCACACAACCCTCGCT
This sequence comes from uncultured Planctomycetales bacterium, assembly GCA_965365045.1. Classification (GTDB taxonomy): domain Bacteria; phylum Planctomycetota; class Planctomycetia; order Pirellulales; family Pirellulaceae; genus CBDUAB01. The sequence continues at coordinate 4,375 of CBDUAB010000004.1, read as the reverse complement.
ACCGCCAACCGACGCGCCGGTTACATCGACAGTGCAGCGGCGTCTTGCCAATCTCGGCGTGCTCCTGGAGGACCTGGCCGAGGTCCCACAAAACGCTCAAGCAACGTTTCAGCAGAATCAGCTCGTCCAGGTCCGCCTGGGTATTGCTAGTGGCCTGTATACGGCGCTGCGTATTCGACACGCTCCGACCGCGGAACATTCGCTCCGCGTGGCCCTTGGCTGTTCATCATGGGCAATGGCAACCAATCTGGACGACCGATTGCGCGACAACGTCGAAGTCGCCGCATTACTCCACGATATCGGCAAAATCGGCACACCCGACAGTATTTTGCGCAGCTCACTCCCCATGTCTACGGACGAGGCCGTGGTGATGGCCGATTCGCGCAGGTTGGGCAAATATGTTCTCGCCAGTTGTTGCGCTTCGCAAGAAATCCTGGAAATCATTGAATTCGCGCCTGCTTGGTATGACGGCAGCCTGTCGGAATACGGTCGAAAAGGCCAAGACCTGCCCTTCGAATCACGCATGATTGCCATCGTCGACGCGTTCGATTCGATGACAACCGATCATGTCTATCGCGAGGCCATGCCGTTCGAGCGAGCAATTTCGGAGCTTTACAAAAATGCGGGACAGCAGTTTGACCCGGAGCTTGTTAAGCAATTTGCTGAACTGCACACCAATCACGTCGTTAGCCTCAAACAAAATATCACGCAACGTTGGCTAAAAGACCTTTCAGCAGATCGATCGAATGCCGTCTGGGAGTTGAGTGCGGGCGGTAATCATTCTGAGGGCACCCGAAAAACCGACCTCGAAGTTCTGTTCCACGGCAAGATGATGGACAGCATGCTCGATGGTGTCGTCTTTGTTGACCAGGACTGTTGTATCATCCGGTGGAACCCTGGCGCCGAGCAGCTAACGAATATCACGAGCAACAGCGTTCTACAACGCCAATGGGTACCAAGTTTGCTGGGATTACGTGACTTACAAGGGACCGTCGTCCGGGACGAGGATTGCCCAGTCGCGTACGCAATCAAATCAGGTACGCAATCCATGCACCGTCTGCTGTTCAAAGGGCGTCGCAACTCCAATGTCACGGTTGACCTGCACGCGGTGCCCATTGTCACGGCTCAAGGCAAACGGTGCGGGGCTGCGATTACACTGCGAGACGCTTCACCCGAAACGCATCTCGAGGAACGGGTTCAGTCGTTACACGAAAAAGCGAGTCGAGATCCGCTCACCGGAATTGCAAATCGTGCTGAATTTGATCGTCACCTGGAAGAATCCGTTCGCCAACATCTGGCTCAATCGAGCCCCTGCAGCCTGGTCATGTGTGACATCGATCATTTCAAGAAAATCAACGATACCTTCGGCCATCAGGCAGGCGATGAAGTGCTCATCAACTTCGCGGCCATGTTGCAACGCTCCGGTCGACACGGAGATCACGTCGCACGGTATGGTGGCGAAGAATTTGTTATCGTCTGCAAGAACTGTCCAGCACCTGCCGCGTTTGACCTTGCCGAGAAAATACGAACTGAATGGGGCAGCTCACCGCGTCCAGAACTCAGTAGCCAAATCGTCACGATCAGCTTTGGTGTCACGGAGTTGCAGCCCGGTGACACGGCCGAAACTATGCTCAGACGAGCCGACCGCGCCCTTTACAAAGCCAAGGGCACAGGTCGTGACCGAGTCGTCCAACTCGGATCGGGCATGGACAGGAGCGAAGGAAAAAGCCCCAAAGTAGGCGGCTGGTGGGCATCGTTGATGAGACCCACGTTACGTCGCGAGTTGGTCGATTGCCATCTCGCGACAAATGTACCGGTAAACGTAGCCGTGGAGAAACTTCGAGGATTCGTCTCAGACCATGAAGCAGAAATTATCAACGTCACCGAAGAAGAAGTGGCGGTGCAAATTCAAGTACAGTTGCCAGGCCCCCGGCGACAAGAACTCATGTTCGCCGTCAAAATGAACTTCCTCGAGCCGCCGGCCATCGCATCCAGTGATGGTAAGAGCCCTCCCACGATTCTCCGCGTCACCATTCGACCCCTACGACACCGAGAACGACGCAGCGGTGAACTGTTAAACGCCTCTCGCACACTCCTGCGCAGTCTTAAGGCCTACCTGATGGCGCAGAACTACGATGTGCGATACCAGCTATACCTTTCCGGCGACTCTGCCACCAGTAAATCAGAATAATACGGCGCCGACTCCGTCAATCGGCCAATTGTCACTAGGCCGGTTATCCGCTATGTTGATCGAAAATCCTTGGTGATTACTCTAAGTCTGCCCCGTTCCGGCAAAGCGCGAGGTTCCGTGACAGATCATTCGCATTTTCCCCAAACACAGGAAAAACCAAATGGCATACACACTTCCTGAACTACCGTACGACTACACCGCTTTGGAACCGTACATTGACGCTCGTACTATGGAAATCCACCATTCCAAACACCACCAGGCCTACATTAGCAAAGTCAACGTGGCCATTGCCGGCACCAACCTCGAAACCAAAAGTGTTGAGGATCTAGTTTCCGATCTCAATGCCGTGCCGGAAAACATTCGCGGGGCCGTGCGTAATAATGGCGGCGGCCACGCTAATCATTCTCTTTTCTGGACCACCATGAGCAGCGACGGAGGAGGATCCCCCAGTGGAGATCTCGCTACGGCTATTGACTCGGATTTGGGTGGTTTTGACAAGTTCAGGGAAGACTTCTCCAATGCCGCTGCAACGCGATTCGGCAGCGGCTGGGCTTGGATGTCCTTAGACAATGGCAAGCTGACGGTCGAAAGCACTCCGAACCAGGACAGTCCGTTGATGGAAGGCCGTACGCCCATTCTCGGCATCGATGTATGGGAACACGCCTACTACCTCAATTACCAAAACCGGCGGCCGGATTACGTGGCGGCCTTCTTTAACGTAATCAACTGGAACGAAGTCGCGAAGCGTTTCGCGGCCGCCAAAAGTTGATTAAGGAAGGCTTTCCGCGCTACACCATTGTGATTCGTGGTCATTTGCCATATCGCAGTTTGCTGCGATATGGTTTTTTTGTCTCACGGCCTCGTATCGAACGGCAGTAGCATGCTGGCAGCGACAGCAAGATGACATTAGCTCCTCACGCTCACTCAAATCTATCCCAGTTGGTGTTGACCCATCCGAAGAGCATTTCTACCATCACGCCTCCATTCACCCTAGCGCGGTGGAAGTCACATCAAAAATGTTAATCTTGTCAGTTTAGCTTGACTTTTCCGGTAATAACGCCGAACAAGTTAACAGCCCATCGTGGCCGTAGTATCGGAGCTGAATCTCCGACAAGTTCGTCCAGCAACACGCCACGCCGCACGTAAGAACGCAGCGATTCAAAGAATTCGCGAGAGGATTTGCGCGATGAAAAACAGAACATGGATGGTCATTGGTTTAGTGTTGTTGGCATCAAGCGCCGGGTGCAGAACAACTGGCATGTCGAGGTTACGCGGTCTAGGGTGGTTAGGCCCCAAAGATGCTGACGCGGTAGTCACTACGCAACCGTCGACGGAGCTTCCCCCGCCATCGTCGGCTGCCGTCCCAAATTTACCAATCAAGCAAGCCACTGCTTCTCAAACGTCAGGTCAGCCTAGGCCGACGGCTAGTGCCGCAGTGAATACCGAACCGTTGAAGACCTATCCTGCAACGCCCTACCCTAATTTCCAAGTTGCTCAAGCCAACACGCCTACACCCCAAGTCAACACGCCCAAACCTCAAAACTATACAACGGGACCCTACAGCACGGTTGCGACGCCGGTGCCGAGCCAAAACGTTCAAGCCCTAGAAACATCCACCAATCAACCGCAGCCTCAACAGGGCTTTTACGACCCTAACTACGATTCGACCTCGCGGCGTTCTGGACAACAACAGCCCGGCACCTACACGCCCAACTACACGCCACCACCACAAGCTAACGCATCCACGAGCTTTAACCACGTGGCGCCACAAAATCAACTGACAGCCAATCCGCAAATCGAACAACAGCTGGCCAATCCAAATGTGCCCGCTACGTACACAACACCGCAGCAAGGATACGACCCCCAGCATCACCAGGTGGCCCCGATTCAAGCAACCGCGTCGACAGGAATGAACGCTGCGCCCGCGACCTATGCGACAACGGCGCAAACATCGGCCGCCTTGCGTGCAGACACGATCTCCACATCTCCATCCTACTACGGCGACGCACAGAAACAGTTGGGCCGTCCTTGGCGTCCAGGCAGTACTTCCTGCCAAGACGGCGCTTGCCTCGCCTCAACAAGCTCCGAAGTGGCTTGCCAAGATGGCGCCTGCGCACCTCCTCAAGTTGCGGTGCCTCAGGTTGCTCAGCCTTATCAAACGCAGGCAAACTCGGACACAGCGGC
>CBDUAB010000003.1:0-18239 GCA_965365045.1 uncultured Planctomycetales bacterium | reverse complement strand
CTTCCAGCGATTGTGCGAAGCAGTTTAAGTGGCATCCGCATGCCGAAAGGTAAGCGAGCAACGCAAAGGCAACGGCGCAACGAATTGGCTGGAAACCAGCTAATTTATTCATGGTCCGCTAAACACTTTGTGATTTGGTAACGCTAGCTGGACGGAGCAGCAAACAAGCGCAGGCATAGATAACCTTATCGGCAAAATCAGGCGCAAGCCCCATAGTTTGACATCTAGTCCGTAGTTCTCATGAAGGCCGGAGCAAGGTCGAGCTAGCGGATTGTCGGAACAGGGCAAAAGCAATGAAAACTCGTGCTGTTCTGTTTACAGACTGTCACGTGGCACGCGACGGAAGTTTCGGCATTGCCAGCGTTTGCTTGTTCCCGACTTCGAGCCGTGAGAAAGGCCAGCACTGCCATCACAGGCTAAGCCAACCCACGCGGTCAATACGCGTCTGGTAGATCCGTCTGTTTCTGTCGCTACTTCAGGATGACCGGAAGTGGCTCTGTCCAACTAATCATTCAATCGCTTCGTAAACAATCTTCTTTACCGCGTCCGCCAGATCAGCGGCGTACGGCACGCGCTGCATGAGTACGATGACGGCCAAATCATGCTGCGGTGAGATCCAAAAGTGGGTGCTAGCAACGCCACTCCAACCATATTCACCGATCGGGATGTACGGCGCGTACTTGACTTGTTCCACGCGAACGGAAAAACCTAGACCGAATCCGACACCATGAAATGGAATTCCGGACACGCTAATCGGCAACGCTGCGACGGGAATTTGATTGTGGATCATTTCAGCCACGCTTTCAGCGCTTAGCAGACGCCCGTCTTGGTACTCGCCATCGGCGATGAGCAGATGACAGAATTTCATGTAGTCATCCGCTGTCGAGACAAGACCACCGCCGCCAGATCGCATGCGCGGGGCCTTTAAGAAGCGGCTTTGCGTGGGGTTATCCACCAGCCGCAGACCGCCTTTGAGCCGCCGTGGCCCATAGGTTGCAGCAAAACGACCGGATTTCTCCGGCGGCAGATGGAAGTCTGTGTCAGTCATGCCGAGCGGCTTGAAAATGTTTTTGGCGAAAAAATCATTGAGAGTCTCCGCGGAGACGAGCTCAATTACATGCCCCAACACGTCGGTGGAAACACTGTATCGGAACTTCGTACCAGGTTGGTAGCATAGTGGGATCTCGGCCAACTTCTCGACTGTTTCACTGAGCGGTTGGTCGCGAGTTACGACTCGTCGCCGGCGATAGAGACGATCGACCTCGGTGATGCCAAAGTTGCCGTAAGTAAAACCGGACGTATGTCGGAGAAGATCGCGAATAGTGACCGGTCTGGTCATTGCCACTGTTTCGATTTCGTCGTCGGCGCCGCCCGCGTAAACTCGCAAGTTGCTGAGCTCGGGAACGTAGTCGGAAAGCGGACTGTCTAGCGATAGCTTTCCTTGCTCGCACAACATCATTGCGGCAACCGATGTGATCGGCTTTGTCATTGAGTAAATACGAAAGACCGTATCGCGCTGCATCGGTATGTTGGCTTCGCGGTATTGCCTACCAACGGCTTCGCAGTAAACGACTTTGCGACGCTGTGAGACCATCGTCACGGCACCGACAATACGCTCATCCCGCACAAGGTCACGCATGACATCGGTGATTTGCCCAAGTGTTTCGGCGGACATGCGGCACTAGGTCAACAGTTTTGCAAGTTGATCGAATTCGGCGTGGAACGACTGGACGCGATCATCCAATTCATCAACGACAACTTGCCCATGATCGTGAATTGATCGGCGCACCGTCTTTTCGGCCGTCAACACGTTTTGGTCAAGTTTTTGGACTTCGCGTAACCACAGAAACAGCGCTGTCACGGCGTACGCTAAAACAACCGACAACATGATTCCCAAGATGAATGTCGGATTGAGCATGTTCATGATCGCGCTGAACAACGAGCCAAAGAACCCATCGCCGGCGCCAGTAACGCTTCTCAAAATTGGGTATACCTGCGTCCAAAAAGCGATGAATAATACGCCGGCCGCTGGCAGATGAGTAACGATTCGCCACCAACGAGACGGCCGTTCGATCTCTGTATTTATTTGCCGATGGAACTGTTGAGCTAACTTCTCGGTCGTTGCTTTTGTTATTTTTGTCGTGAACTTTTCGTCCGGCACCACGCTGTCCGCGATGTTGGAACCTAACAACTCCGACGCAAATCTGGCACGCAAATTGGCAAGTGCTTCAAAGAAAGCCCGGTAATGCTGATAGATGCGGGCTCCCAATTCGGTGAAGTCCGAACTGAGCGTACGAGAACTAGCCCTACGAATTTCACCCAGCAGAGTAAACAATAACGAGAACGGCAATCCCCAAGTTGGCCCAGCCTGACGCAATCGCGCTCGTCGTGAGCCACGACGTTCACGTTCGGAAAGGATTTCGACCGGTATCCCACGAATCGCGCTGTCCAACTCGCCCCGCCATTGTTCTACGAGCGCTTTCGTCTCCGCCAGAATCGACCGATTTTCATCACCCAATGCCTTTTCAGAAAGCGACGATGCCAATTGGTTTTTGCGCGAGTCGATGTTGCGTTCCTTGGCAGCGCGACGATGTTTGTCGACTTGAAAACGACCAAGCAACGACTCAACTTGCTCAAAGTAGCCTGCCTCTGGAGACGTTTCACCCTGCATGCGAGCCATCAGGACGGATCGCGCCGAAATAGGAAACTGCTGGTTTTCCGTGAGTTCCAGACCAGCATTTTGAGCAAGCTTTTCGCGCAGATCGCCCAGTATTTCACGGATGATCTCTGGCGTCCGTTCGCCATAACGGTCCCGGAGACGATCAATTTTATTAAAGATGACGAACAGGTTTGTGCGCGAATGGTCTAATTCGGAAATCAACTCGTACAGGCGGCGGTCGGCGTATTTGACATCGTCGACGACAATCAATAGCACATCCAAGAATTGAAGATGCTTGCTAAGAATCTCGCGGTGCGACTGCTCCGCGGAATCAAAGTCCGGGAAGTCGAGCATGACGATTTTAGTCAACAAGCCGTTTTCGTGCAGAACTTGCGGCTGCGAAAAGTCATCCGTCGGAACGTCGCCCGAAATCTCCGTATGGACGTGGCGATAAACGACGACCCGACTCGTCGTTGGCCGTCGATCGCCGCTACGTGACACTTCTTCGCCAGCCAGCGCGTTGATAAACGTGGACTTGCCGACACCGGTACCGCCGACAAGTCCAATGAGCAGCGCATCGTCCAAACGCTCCTCCTGCCGCGTGATGTCTTGCCAATCTTCGTAAAGGCTGCGCCGTTCGTCATCCGTTAATAGTGCGAGGTCATCACGTTGCAGATATTGCCCCAAACCCGACCAAGCTGCGTCGGTGATCTCATTTTCGCTTGCCAGCCACGTCATGACGGATCACCTCGAGGACTTCGGCACGGATGCATTCGCCGTCTTCCCCACCGTTTGTTCAAAGTATTCAACAAGCGCGTCAAACTGTGGCGCGAAACCGACGATCTCGACCAACGTCTCCTCGAGATGGTCCAGTCCGTCACCTGCCTCATTCAGGAATTCCGCGAACTGGTCGCGACCGACGGCCAAGACTGTCGACAACGATTGTTGGTGCTCGTCGTGTGCAAGCTGCTCGAATTCTTTTACTTTTTCATTCCCGATCGCCACGCTGACTGCTTTTGCAACCCAAGGACTCAACACGCCGTCGACACCCAACTCGAGAGGTGAGAGGCCACCGGTTTGTACCTGTGCGGTAATGACGACTGAGTTAAACAGCAATTGCGACAGTATGAACTTGATTTTGTTCTGGTTCGTAATTTCGGCAGCCGTATCACGGGCGTGGCTGGCGACCCACTCATGAAACGCATCTCGATGCTTTGCGTACCGCTGTTGGATATCATCGTGATCCAACCGCAACTGGCGGAAACGATCTCGGTCGAGTAAATGCTCCAGCCCCGGTGTGCCAATGATGTCTAAACGCGTCTCGTCGGCCAGCCGAATCAATTCGGTCTCGAGCAAGTGAAACGTCTCCGACGCGATTGGATCATCGACGGTCGTCTCCGCTAACTCATCATCGTTCTTCTGGCTGCTCGGCAACCAGTTCGTGACGAGCATTTTCAGTCCACGCACCGGCATACTTAGCAGTCGGCGCGGGTGCCTCAGCACATCAATTGCTTCCATGCGCGTCATGACGCGCTGGTAAACTTCATCTCGCACGGCTGGATCGAGTCCCGAAGACAAACGATCACGCAGCCGGCCACGGCATTCCTCGTAACGCAAATTCAGCGTTTTGTGAAGTTCGTCTATCTGCTTACGACGGTCTTCGACCGTTTCCAGCAAACTCGCCGCTTGCTCGAACAACCCACGCGCTTCGCCAGCGAACATTTCGCCACTCAATTCCGCACGGTTGCCGTCCGCCAATCGCCGCGCGGCTTGGCGAATCTGTTCCAACGCTGGGTGGTCAGCTTCGATCAAAGTCGCATCGTCGATCGGAAACTCGGGCATTACGATCAGAGGCAATAACTCTGGTACCGCTGTGTCCTCCGTGGCGCCAAAGGTGTTGATGAAACGCTGCTCGAAGCTTAGCGGCACAGTCTGCGAATTCGTCTTGTTCAAAATGACTTGGAAAACCTTATCGGCCCGTGTGATTTTACGCAGGTACTCCCAAGTCGACGCGTCAGCATACTTGAGCGCGTCCGTGACAAACAGAAATCCATCGGACTCCATGAACACGCGTTCGGCTTCCACGCGGTTCTCTTTCTCGACGCTGTCAAAATCGGGCGTGTCGATCAATATGATGTCGCGCCACGTTGCGTCCTCGTGCAGTTCTGCTTCGCCGTGAAGTGCCGCGACCAGAGATCGCCAATCATCATGGACGAAATAGCGGGATCGACGTGTAAAGGGACGGCGGTATCCCGATTCGCTTATTTCGCGGCCAAGCAGCGAGCTAAAAAGTTTGCTCTTGCCCGCGCCCGTCGGACCAAAAAAAGCAATCCGCAGCGGAGCAAGCGGCCCGTCTCGCAAGCGGCGCCGTAGATTGACCAGGCGCAACCGCAACTCGAACAACTGCGGCTCATCCGCGATGACCGGCGGTAACCGATAGCTATCGAGGAATCGGTTCCAGGGGGGCAGACGTGATAGCAGGTCGCGTACTTGATCTTGCGTCATTGATGTTTCCATGCCTCAACACTACCAGGGACGATTACTACTCATCGTACCGGTGGTCCACCCACATCTTGTCCGCCCGAGATGTTGGTATACCTGATCTCATCGTACCGGTGACTTACGCGCAACTCAATCCTGATTAAAGACTTAGGTCACCGACAACGATACGACATGCGGACACTTGCCACGTCTCACGCCTCGGCAATCGTTGCCAAGAGGGCTTATAATTCATGCCAGTTGATTGCGTACGTGTTCTCGAACCCAATATCGAAGCAAGCACGGCGGTAAGAACCAGCTCCTTTCCTTGATGATTTTAGCAACTTTGGCTCGCTCTGACTGACGAAAGATATCCATGTTCGTGGGCCCGATTTTCCACCGCGAATTGGCGGTCGCGCCACGTCGCGGTCGCTTTTACATCTATCGCGCCGTCTATGCGGCGGCGTTAACTGTTTTGATTGCCACCGCATGGCTCATTCTTAAGGGAACCCAAATCGTCCGTAATGTGAACGACATGGCGCGATTTGGTGTATTGCTGCTGCAGATTCTCGCGCCACTCCAATTGGCATTAATTCTGTTTTACACAGCAATGATGACAGCGAGTTCCGTCGCTTTGGAAAAGGACCGAAAGACGTTGATCGTGCTTTTGATGACGCGACTCAACAACAGCGAACTCGTTTTGGGAAAACTGTTCGCCAATCTGCTGCATGGCGTGGTTATGGTTTGCGCGGGCCTGCCGATTTTCTTTCTCGTGATGCTTTTTGGTGGGATTTCGCTCGAACAAGTTCTGCGTGTCTTTGTCGTGACGCTGGCCAGTGCGATCCTCGCAGGCAGCTTAGGAACATTGATGGGCTTTTGGCGGGAAAAGACGTTTCAGACGCTCGCGCTAACGGTACTTGTTATTTGTTTTTGGCTAGGTCTTTGGGAAGTGGTGAATGCAGGCATTCTCGGTGATGCCTGGTTCGGCGTTCCCACATCTGCATTGTCCACTGGCATGAGCCCCTTGCGGGCGATCATTGCAGCATCCCAACCCACCTTACCAGCAAGCTTGGAGTTGGGACTGATCCGGAGTGGAGTTTACTTGTTTTTGATTTCAGCTGTTTTCATCTCAGCGCTGCTTTGTGCGATCGGCATCGCCCGCGTACGCATTTGGAATCCGTCCCAGGAACTGCGACCGGCGGAGCAGGAATTAACCGCCGCGGGACCCACCGATCCCGAAACTGCCCGGGCAGGTCATGTTGACTCGCGATTGCGTCACGCTGAGCACGACGTTCCAACCCGTCGTGTGTGGGACAACCCAGTTCTCTGGCGCGAGATCTGCACTTGGTCCTACGGTCGCAAGATCATTTTGATTCGTCTGGCATACCTGCTATTGGTCGCGCTGACGGCTTACGTAATTTGGACTACAACAGCGGGTGGTGCGTTTACTTCGCCGACGGAAGGCCTGTCCGCTGCCATACCGATTGCAGCAAAACCACTTGTCCCGCTCTATTTGATAAGTTTGGTGTTAGTCAACGCTCTCGCGGTGACCGCCATCACAAGTGAGCGTGACGGGAAGTCACTCGACTTGTTGCTGGCGACCGATTTGTCACCGAAGGAATTCGTGTTCGGAAAACTTGGCGGCGTTTTTTTTGTGACAGCGGTGATGGTTGTCACACCGTTGTTGTTGTCATTGCTGGCTTGGTGGCGCGACAGCGTGACGACGGAGAACCTTTGTTATGTGATCGGTGGGTTAATAGTTATGAATGTGTTCGTGGCTACGCTCGGAATCCATTGCGGCATGCGTTACGCCAATTCCCGCAATGCGATCAGTGTGAGCTTGGGGACTGTATTTTTTTTGTTTTTGGGGGTCATCACCTGTGTCGTCATGATGATATCTTTTAGCGGATCATTCCAAGTGCAGTTGGCCCCGTTTATGGCTTTCATTCTTGGCGGCGGAGTCGGCCTTTACCTGGCATTAGGTGTAAGAAACCCGTCCAAGGCGATCCTCACCGCCTCGCTGCTCTTGCCATTTTTCACGTTTTACGCGATCACTAGTTTTCTGCTCGAGAACAATCTCTCCGTCTTTCTCGTTTCGGCATGCAGTTACGGATTTACCACGGCCGCGATGCTCGTGCCCGCGCTGTATGAATTTGATTTCGCCATGGGACGCACGTCCGCGGGTGACGGATAGGAGCCGACGGTTTGTTGGGACTGCTGGACAACCTGCCGTGGTTGATTGCCATGGTCGTGCTGATCGGGTGTTCCGGTTTTTTTTCGGCCAGTGAAGCTGCATTGTTCTATTTACGCCGCGAGGACCGCCGCGCACTGGCCGCCGGTTCCCCAGCGCAGCGCGTTGCCGAACGACTGTTGCATGATCCCGAACGGCTGTTGTCCGCCGTGTTGTTTTGGAATCTGGTCACCAATATCACGTATTTCTCCATCGCCGCGATTGTCGGTATTCGTCTCGAAGGACGCCCATACGTCGGCGCAATGTTCGCGGCCGCGGCCCTTTTGACGATTGTCTTTTGCAGTGAAATGGTGCCCAAGAGCATCGCCGTATTAAGCGCGAGGAGGCTAGCCGGTCTGGTCGGCATCCCGTTAGCCGCCGCCGTGCGTGCGGTTGACCCCGTGATGCCGATCCTACGATCCGTCAGCGACGTGTCTCGGCGATTAATCTGGCCTGGACTGGAGCCGGAACCTTATTTGGAGCTGGCGGACCTCGAGCGAGCCATTGAACTGTCACATGATACGGAAATCATGGAACAAGAGCGGTCGGTGCTGCGAAACATTGTGGCACTATCCGACATCCGCGTCGAAGAATGGATGCGGCCGCGCCGGCAGCTACGCACGTTTAAGCCACCCGTCGCGATTTCGGACCTCAAAGGGGAAATGACGCCCAGTCGATACTTGTTGATTTCTGAAGTCGATAGCGATGAAATCGTACGTGCGCTCTATTTGCCCTCCTTGTCGGATTGTGATCCAAACCACTTGGAATACCTCGCGCAAAACGTCGATTATGTCCCATGGTGCTGCACTGTGTCGGACGCTTTTCAAAACGTCTTACAAAAAGGTTTTGATGTGGCAGTTGTCGTTAACGAGCTGGGCGAAACGATCGGAGTGCTCACCCGTGAAGATTTTCTGGATGCCGTATTGACACATCAACCTGAACGCGGCGAAAGACTATTGAAACGTGCCACGCTCAAAGAGATCAGCAATGGTGTTTGGGAAGTCGAAGGAGTGACGAACCTGCGTCGTTTGGCCCGCGAGTTTGGAACTGAGTTACCGTCGAGCCGGCATGTCACCGTCGCTGGCGTACTGCATGAAGCACTGGAACGCCTGCCCGAGCAAGGCGATCAATGTTACTGGGGTCCGTTTGAATTCGAAGTTCTCAATGTAACCGAAAATGGCGAAACGCTGTTGCGCATGTGGCGCCGCGCGCCGGAGGAGGACGAAGCGTGACGTGGATCATTTGCACCTTCGTGGTCGGCGTGTTCCTGAGTGCTTTTTTTAGCGGGACGGAAACAGGGTTTTACCGCGTAACGCGTTTCCGCCTGGCAATTGATGGCCTCAGCGGTGATCCGATTTCGCGCAGCCTATTGTGGTTAACGAATAATCCGGCACTGTTTGTAGCGACAACTCTGATCGGCAACAATCTGGCAAACTATCTAACCTCGCGCTCAATTGTCCAGGCAACCCAACATCTCATCGGAGGCAACCAGATTGCTGGTAATATTGTCGTACCGTTGCTCGTCTCTCCGTTTGTTTTCGTGTACGGTGAGCTGTTGCCAAAGAATCTGTTCTATTTAGCTCCGAACAAACTTTTACGTATGGGCGGACCATTGTTCCTGGCGTGTGGAGTCGTGTTCGCACCCATTTCGGCCATGCTGTGGGTCATGTCACGTGGCCTGCAGTGGCTTGTTGGTGAGTCACCTGAAATCCTGCGGCTTCGACTGGCAAGAAACGAGCTGCAGAAAGTGATCGACGAAGGTCATGAGGTCGGTATTCTGCATGCTTCACAGCGGTCTTTGTCGCATTCCGTGATCGAAGTCGCCAACGACGCCGTCGCTCGCTACTGCACGCCTTCGTCGCGTATGTCGAGCATCCTCGCTTCGGCGACACGCTCCGACGTCGTTAGGCTTGCCCGCCGTCATCGTACAAGCACGTTGTTAGTTACCGGAGATTCCAGCCGCGATATCAGTGGTTACATACGTGTTGTCGACGTGCATCTGTCGGATTACGATTGGAATGCAGCGATACGACCATTGATCGAGATTCACCAAGACGCCTCCCATCTGACCGCGCTGCTCCGTCTGCAAACCGAACACGAACCCTTGGCTCGAGTGGTCGACAGCCAGGGGCGCGACATTGGAATCATTCAAGCCGGCGAGTTGGTCAAAGGATTGTTTGGCGACGCGGTATAGATGGCAAGCCGGGGCACTTGCTTCATCGTTTAACCGCGACTAGAAGGAAACTGATTCACTACATCGTTAAGGCACAAGTACCTACGTCAACTCAGATGCCAAAACATGGCGCCGGACTCCCAGGAACCCACAAAAAAAGCGATGCAAGATATCATCCTGCATCGCAAGGCGTATTCCGTGGTCCGCGGAGCCTTAGCTCTTGGCGTAGCCGAGAGTTTCGATGACGTTCATCATTTCTTCATACGTGATGAACCGACGACGATGACGAATTTTGTACTCGTCAATTGCAGTCGCCAACTCGCGCGCTGCTGGCGATAGCGAGTCATAGCTGTTTGAGAACTGACGCCGTTCCACGATTGGTGGAGACTTGGGTGTGCCATACTGACGTCGATCATCGAACGCCGTTACGTTGGGATCAGCGATTTGTGACATAAGTTTCTCTCGTTGAATAAGTAGAACCACAAATGTCGGATTTAGGCGATCGCAAGATCATAAGTGGCTAATGAAAGCTAGGTCGCAAATCGTCGTGAGTCAAATCGTCAACATGGAGGATTGGCCGCCGCGCGATTTGCCGACGCTGTTGCAAAATCGCGTCACAACGTTTGTACGCCGCTCATGCGACTTGTGGGTGGTGGTATCAAAACAAAGCCCGTAGCTAAGTTGGTGATTATGCGGGCTGTATCGCCCAGGACTAACGAACAAGTTTGGTGGTGGGTTCCTGACGGGCCGTATCGATGCGTGCCAGCAACATACGCACTTGCTCATTAGGTGACCCCATTCGCACCGCCGCCGTTGCGTTGCTCCGCGCGTTATCTAATTGCCCCGCGCGGTACTGGCAGTCGGCAAGTTCAACTAACAATTCTCGGTCGTTGGGATTTCGTTGATGAGCGAGTGTGAGCGTTTCCGCCGCTTCGTCGTACCGACCAACGCCACGGAGTGCGAGTCCCATCCGCTGCAATGTGCCTGCATCCATCTCGGCCGTTCCAATTTGATCCTGTAACCGTTGCAAAGTCGTTAGCACTCGATTGGGTCGCCCCTGCCGCTGGTAGATAGACGCAATTTTCGCAAGCATCCGTGGGTCGGTCGCTCCCAAACTGCGTGCTCGATGATAGTGATTCAATGCCTCCTCATAGAGACTCTGCTGCTGGAGCACGTCTGCGCGAAGAATCCAGGCGGCCGCGTATCGGTTGTCGACCTGCAGGGCCCGGTCGGCCGCTGCCATGGCGCCAGTCAACTGATCTTCAGCTAGCAACATAATGCCCAGTTCAACAGTCCAATTTGGGTCGCCGCCCGACTTTTCAACAGCAGCGCTTAAGTGTTCAATCGCATCACTTCGCCGGCCTAGCTGCCAGAGAGTATGCGCATAATGCCGCCGGGCGGTGACATTATCCGGCGAAAGTTCAAGCGCGTGCGCAAAACGATTTTCGGCTTCGCGCCAGCGGTTACCGTCCATCGCACTTTGTCCGAGACGCGTCATTTCACGTGCGGCAACCGCGTCGTCGTTTGAACGACGTTTGTTCAACGTGGCACAGCCCGAACAACTGCAAACTAACAGCCAAATGCCTAGTGCGCCGGTAAACATGTTCCCGAGAAAGCTACGCAGCGCTGCGATTTCGAGCGGGAATGTTGTTCGAATTCTCAAGAGCACTTCGCTCCGTTCAGTTTCGCTAAGCCCGTTGGGCTAGTGTGCAATGCGTTTCCGTACCCAAGCTTGGCGAGCGTATCAAAAGGCCAATGGATCCGACAACCGCGAATAGTACCGAGATCGAGAATAATCGTCGTCAAGCGACGAGACGGTACTTTGCCCGCTGCCCGCTGCACGATAATCTAACGGTTGCCGTACTATTGTCGGTTATCGGCAGCGAAGAATGTTGGATTGGATTGAATCACGCAATGTTTGCTGTGACAATGAATGGACCGTGTCGCTGAAACGTGGTGCGATCGATACGCAATGACCCCCGAGGTAGCTAGCAATGACAGCCACATATGATCGCGGCGGCATAACCTTTATGTATCCCGATAATTGGTCCATCATGGATGAACAACTGGACACCTTGCCACGCTCGGTTTCGGTCCAGGCACCTGGTGGCGCGTTCTGGTCAGTCGATATTCACCCCTTCAGTGTCCATGGCGAAGATGTGCTGAAAGAAATTGTCGCCGCGATATCCGAGGAATACGACGACGTGGAAGTTCAAGAAGTGGAAGATTTGATCGATGAGCACCCCGCGACAGGCGTCGACATCGACTTTTCGTGTCTCGATTTCCTGGTCACCGCAAAATTACGCAGTTTTCAAAACGGTCATGCAACTTATGTCATGCTGTATCAGGCCGAAGATCGTGACTACGAGGAATTTGAACCAGTTTTCCGAGCGATTACGCATAGCCTGCTGAAGCCACAGGGCAGGGCGAGTTAAAAGGGTTAAAAGGTTCAGTTGCCGGTAAACCCTTCCGAATGTGTTTGAAATTGTTACGAAGCGGAATCTGTTTCTGCGAAAAATCGCGGCGATTTCCGGTCGCTGGCACACCCCACAATTCGCCCGAGCCACCACATGATTGCGACTGCCTCGCCATGTTAGCAAACGATTATTCCTTTTTGGCATGGGGTGTGCTCAATAATATCAATCGTGGAATGGGAAAGGCTGGAGGTGCCGCCAGCCCTACCGCTCATTTAGGCCCAAGGATTTACCGTGGATCTTAGCTAAGGTCACGAAACTCGTGGCAACCCACGCGGGTACGCAGTTTTCTACGGTGGGATGGCCCGATCGGCTTGAGAGAGCCGATCGGGCTTTTTTTGTGCGAGTTTACAAGAGGAAAAACAGGTAACGTGGGCAATTTGCGGATGCTACCTTTTTAAGGTTGCTTCAGGACCGATCAATTCCGCTATAATCCGGTTGAATTGACCAGCACGATTTTCCCTCATATAGACCCGTCTGATCGGGAAATCGAGACAATAAGGAGTTCACAAACATGGCAACTGTTTTATCCGAAAATGGCGTGGAGCAAATCGGCGCGGTAGCTGGCCTAGTATGGCAAACGCTTGATGTCGAAGGCCCAATGTCGTTGGCCAAACTTACCCGCACGATTGATGCACCACGCGATATGGTCATGCAAGCCATCGGTTGGCTGGCGCGAGAAGACAAGCTTTCAATCGAAGAAGGTACCCGCGGCCGTGTCGTATCGCTGGTTTAACGCAGTTCGCTGGCCGGCAACAATCTCGGGTCAAGCCAGACCGCGTGATCTCCCTGGTCGACGCGGTCCGCCATTTCGGCGACTAAAGTCAAAAAGTGTGCTCCGCGAACATCGATGCTAATCGCTACTGGTTTGTCTCCACCTCGGAGAATTGGACTGCGGTACGCCTCGCGCCAATCCGCGGCGTCACTTGATATGAGTACGCGAAACACAACGCTACCGCGACTGCCGGAACCATCGTCGATAGCCAAGTCCGCGTGATAGCTTTGATAGCGTCCTTCCAAGGCAAACGCGACGCGCGAATTGGTGTGCATTGCGATTCCTTTCCAGTAGGGACGACCATTGACACGGATGCGGCCACCCATGACAGATTCGTTTACGCCCAACGGCCAGTTTGCTTGGAGATAGGGAATGTTGCGATACGCGAGCGGTTTAAGACCGGTCAGATACACGCAGCTGGAGAAAAACTGCACGCCCTGCAACCAACGTGCGGCGTCCATCGCGGGCAATTCAAAGGTATGTTTGCCGGCCGTGACTAACCGACCGGATCCCTCGCCAAATTCCAGCTCGTTTGCGAATAAGACCGTCGCGTCTTGTAAGCCTACCGCGACGCGTTTCTTCCCGTCGTCCACGCGATCCTTCTTGCCAGAGAAAGCCAACATCGACACGCGGTCAAGCGGGACGGCCAGCATTTGCGATTCCGTAGCGACTACCAACAGCTTCGCCGTAATTCGCTCCAGAATCCCGCTCAACACATCACCACCAACGAGCCACACCGCGTCCTGGTCGCCTTCGTAGTTCAAAATTCTGGTCGTCTGTTCATCGGCCAACGGATTGGTTGCATGCGGACGAAGAATCACGCCACGCAGCTCGTCTAAATCAAACGTCTCAACGCCCAAGTATTGGTTGTGCACGGTCGCGCGCCGGTCCGCGATTTCGATTAAGGCCCCGCTCTGAAAAACGTCGCTGGCCATGATAATGCTGCCATCTACAAGCACGGCGCGTGGGTGAACGAATGATTCGCTAAAGGTCCCCCACCATAATACGCTGTCCGCAGGCATCTGCCGTTCCGCACCGGAAACTTGAAAAGTGACAATTCCGCTGAGTGCGGCTTTCACCAATTGACCTTTTTCGATTTGCCCAGCGACGGTCTTCCACTGCGGTTCATTCGCGGGTGAAGTTGCTAGACCGCGACAGGCAAACAAACACAAGATCGGCGCGAGTTGCCATTGACGTGATGCAAACCAGTTGGCCATTTAAACCTTCCCCACGCTTGTCAATGAAGTGCCAATTTCAGCGGTCAAAGATAGGGAGACAGTTCTTGGGCAATTGCAGGATAATCGCGGCCATCGCCGTTCCATATTCCGGACCTACGGCGTCCAGCCATCCACCATCACTCGATTGTCGTACCAGTAGAGCGTCTCTAATCGCAGGATACCAACGACGCCAGTACTCACCGCCAGCGTACCACATTGCAACTGCACCGTAGTAATGCCCGTAAAAAAAGTGCCCTTCCCTTTGTCGATCGCTGGCCGCTGGAATGTGCTGCTGGAGATAGGCTAACCCGCCGCTAACCACGTCATCGTTGTAGATGCCGGCGCTGTATAGGGCAACAACGCCGGCAGCCGAACGGGGGAACGCGCTGGGCCCGGGTTCCAACATGTAGCGGAATCCGCCGTCACTATTCTGACATCGCTTGACGTAGTCCACGCACCGCTCGATCGTTTCGTTGGGAACAAAGAATCCGACATTCCGTGCGGCACGCAATGCCATGATTTGGCAGATCGTAACCGACAGATCGGCATCGAGTTTCTGTGGCTGATAGCGCCATCCGCCATCGTCATTCTGTGTGTCAATGATCAATCGGATCGCTTTGGCCAGCTTTGATCGCAAACCTGGCTGCCGAGACATTCCGTAGACTTGTGTCAAGAAGAGTGTAGCAAAGCCATGACCGTACATCGGGCCGTGACTGACACTGCCCGGAGCGACGATAAAACCGCTGGGTTCAGCGTGACTTAGCAAGTAGTCAACACAGCTCCTAACTTGGCGACCATACGGACCACGCCTCGGAGTGCTGCCTTGTGCGAGGAATGCCATGCCTACCAGCCCACAGACGCCAACATTGCGGCCATAACTCGTTCCCTGTAACGACCCATCGTCGTTCTGACGTGAGGCCAGATACGCTAGTCCAAGGTCGATCGCCGCAGTCGTTTCGTGAGTGATCCAGGTAGCGGTTGCGGGGTCCGCGGCACGGATCGTGCGCGTCGTCGCAACGCAACATGCGGCCAGCGAGCCCATCATACGGCGTCGCGTCAATTTGGCATTGGCAAAGGGGAGGGGTTTGGTAAAGGTGTCAGGAACCTTTTGCCGGAACGGCCCTTCGGGTGCTTCGCACAAAAGGTTCCTGACACCTTTACCAAACGGATTAGCGATTGTCACTTTGATCCTCCGCAAGTCGTCGATAATAGTCTTCGATCAACGTTTGGTATTGCGGCAAAAACTTTTCGACGCCTGAATTCAGCATCGGCATCCTGAGACGGGCCGGTAAATGCCCCCAGGTTTTTTTTAGCCAAGTCTCCAACGATTGTACGTTCATTGGCGTTTCGCTTTGACTTGTAAGCCTGTTCGTACTGTCACCAGCCGCAGCGGCGGCGTCTCCTGACTGTTTGTCAGGGGACAAGGTCTGTTTGCGAGGTGGTTGCTGCGACAACTGGCCGGGATTGCGGCCGCTGTCCTGTAGGATCGCATCTATCTGCTTGATGATTTGTTCTTGCAGTCGCTGCGTCTCTACAGCGACGTTGTGTTGTTTGAGCCGTTGCTGCACTTCTCGCATCTGCCTCTCGATCGTTTTCAGCGCATCACCCTGAGACGGACCTGGGAGGTCTTCACCGGCCACATCGGATGCAGTTGGTCTACCACCATCGTTTTCGTGCTCCGTCGGAACCGACGGCTTGGCAATTAGCTCGCGATCCAAGTCGTCCAACAACAGTTCATATAGCGAAGCCGGATTGCTGGGAGCAGGTTGATCGTCAGCTTGGTTTTTGACGCCGAAAGCGGCAACGATGGCAACCCACATCACACATGAAGCGAAGTATCGTATCATAGCTACATTTTAATAGGCCGGAACAAGCGAGCATTACGCTTACACTCTTGTTACGCGAACCATGAGCGCGGTTCCGGCAGATTGGCGAGCGCGGTATCAACTCGCAGCTCATGCCGGAACTGCGGGCGTGGAAAGCGGAACGAAAGCGTTGCGCATGCGCGTCCATGTTCTGATTCGGCCTACGCGCTTCCTAGGCCATCGTACATCATTTTTCATCCAACGTCCGCTGCAAAGATCGCCGCAGCTTCGACTCGATGTCGGGACTGTCGCTAGTTTCGTCGTCAACCGGCTCTTTTTCGTTGCTCGCGGCCGGCGCTAATTGCCGAACAACGTCCGCCAATTCAGCCTGTTGTTTCGCCATCCGAATCAAGTCCTGTCGTAGGACAGCATCCAGCATACCTTGTCGTTGAATGGCTGTGTCGATTTCAATTGTTCGTGCGGCAATATGTTGTTGCACGATTTTCAAAAGCTGTAGTTGTTCTCTGCCGGCACCGGCTCGTTGTGCCTGTTTTCCGGTCTGGCCATCTGCGGTCGAATTCGCGTCACGTGCGGAAGGTTGTTGCTCGGGGGGCTGGCTGATTGCCGCCAGGATTTGATCGAGGGATTGCAGGGCAGCAGCTTGGGGGCGAGCCGCCTGAGGAAGAGCCGCTTGCCCTTGCGAACCATCCCCTTGCAAAACATTCTCCTCAAGCAAGCTCGCCGCCGCGTCCATGTATTCGGCGGCGCGTCGTAATGCCAATACAAACGCCGGTAACGAATCAAGTTCGTCCGCCAGTGCAACCGTAGCTTCGGCCAACGTTCGCTGGCGTACACTGATTTCGCCTGATGCTGCCGACGAATCAGGCGCGTCGTTTTGCAAGTTGGCAAGTTTTATAAGCTGCGCGGTAATCTCGTTGACTTTTTCTTGTTGTTTTTTGAGTGCCGACACCGCTGTTTCAATGCGAGCAAGCTGTTGGCTAAGCGCATTTTGCCGCTGACGCCCTTTCTCCGTCACTTGTTGCTGGGATTGTTCGTTTTCCGAATCGCCGCTCAAGCGTTGTGCGACTTGACCAAGTCCGTTCAGAATCTCACGCTGCTGTTCGATTGCTTGTCCTAGCTGCTGGGCACGAATTTGTCGGCTTGTCTCACGCATACGTCCACCCAACGCATTCCTACGGGCGACCGCTGCGGCCTCGGATAGTGCTGCCGCCGCCTGGGGGCTGCCCTCAATAAGACGAGCTGCCGTTTGTTCCACACGCTCCTGCAGCCGATGAAGTCGCCGAGACAATTCCAGCTCGCGCCGGGCGATCTGCTCCCGGAACAAATCATCGTCTGGATCCGATGTCGACTTGTCCCGCGAGATCATTCGGGAACGCAGCGCCTGCGTGTCTGACATTAGATCCTGTTGTTGGCGGGCAATTGCGCGAATGTCTTCGACGAATTGCTGGTAACCCTCCCATTGCCGCAGTCGCTTTACTGAGTCGGACAACTCATCAACAACGCGCTGTTGATGACCGTCCGTTTCCCTCAACCACCGCATGATATCTCCGCTTGCCGCAATTGCCTGCCCCGCTTCTCGCAATGCTTTGGCTGATCGTGTTAACAAATTGTCGGCGATCCCGAGCGGTTCCCGAGACAACCGAGAAAGTGTCGCCCGCAACTTTTCTAGTTCTCGTCGCACTTCGGGAATGCTGATTCGATTCAATTCGATTTCGTCCAGCAATCGGCCGACCTGTGCGCTAACGGATTCAGGATCCAAACTCAAGCGTTGATGAACCGTGCGTTGCCGCAACTCCAAGGAGCGAACTTGGTCCACGGAGTCTTGACCGGGCATATCAGACGTCAGCAGATTGTGAAGCAATTCGGTATCATCGCGTACGTCGCGCTGGGATTGAACAATCTGGCCGAGCTGGCCCAAGAGCGAAGTTTGACGCTGAACGATGCGCGATTGTTTATCTGCCGCCGAAATCACATTGATGCGCCGTGGAGGGATCTCTCCTTCCTGCGGTTGGTAGTCTGACGCAACGTAACGCACCATCAGTGACGCTCCAGGTGCCAGACCGCGAACCTGAGTAAGGTCCCAACTCGTGTCGATTTGATGTCGGTCGCGTTGCGGTTCAATAGTGTCGGTGGCTGCCACGACAACCCGGCCGGATAACGCCACTGAGAGAGGTGATACCATTAGGCTTTGTCCAAGTACCAACCTGTCCAGTTAGATGAGGAAGGCCGGCCAAGATTTCAAGCGGCCAGGCGAAATTTTCTTTGCTTAACACATTGATTTTTAACTGTTTTTTAGATGCTTGATAGCGGCAGATTGGCGCAGTTGTCTAGCCCAACAATGCTTAACGCCGCCTACTCGAACTGTTGCGGCGCACATGCGAACAAGCGCTGGACCATGGGCTCGAAG
>CBDUAB010000002.1:0-18572 GCA_965365045.1 uncultured Planctomycetales bacterium | reverse complement strand
CGATAGACGGTATAGGGAATCTCGCGTGTCTTGGTTTCCCAGACCGTGCGGTAAACCGTATATGGAATCTCCCGTGTCTTGGTTTCCCAGACCGTGCGATTCACCGTGTAGGGAATCTCACGCGTCTTCGTTTCCCAATGTGTGCGACAAACCGTGTACGGAATCTGACGTGTTTTGGTTTCCCAATGCGTGCGATAAACTGTGTACGGAATCTCACGCGTCTTGTTTTCCCAAACGGTGCGATACACGGTGTATGTCTGTGTGCGGCAATGCTTCTCGTACACCGGGCGACGAACCGTGTACGGAACTTTTTTGCAACAGGTCTCTCGCACGTAGCGCGTGCATTTAACCGTTTTGTTTTCCATGACGGTGTCGTACACCGTTCGGTAGCATGTCACTTGCTGCGGCTCGTAGACTACGGAGCGAGTGGTTTTCATCACCGTGTAGCATTGCTGCGGGCCGCAGCCATAGCTGACCGGTTGGCATTTTCCGAACAATCGGAATCCAGCCGATCCACAGTAAAAACCATATGCCGCCGTGTCTGCCGCCAGGGCTGCCGTCAAAACAAGCAGAATTGGCAGAACCAGGCGAGTCCTCATGTTGGTATCTCCTTCAGCATTCTTGCTGCGTCGTTGCGTTGAGAAAGGCAACGTTAATCGTCATCGCTGCTCAATCTAAATTTCGTCGTCAAATTGCCATCGATGTGAGGTGATCTATTTGAGCCTTAGATAACGCGCAATCGCTAAAATTTGCCTACCTTGCGCCGCTCTTTTGGACCACTCGGCAGCAAGCGTTATCGTCAATCTGGGATGTTTACATTAAATAAATAAAATAAGTAGACAGGAAGGAATCATGCGTGAGTGGATCAATGGACGGCTATTCGAATCGAAGTAATCTCTTTTGACACAAGGAGTTAGTGCAAATCGGCTTGCACTTCGATCGATACCAATTTAATCTACGGCATCTTTATCAAGATGAGATTGGGTTGCGTGTCCATCCAGTTCGAGCAATGTCGTATGTGTTGCCCGTAGGGCAATTATTCAAGAAGATGAGAACTACCACCGCCAGTCGGCCGCTCAAAAGAGCGGACTTCTCGCGTTACGGACCAAAATTCATGGCAGATATAGGAAACCGGTTATCGGATACCGGCGGCGAGGGAATCGCTCCCAAGGCAGTTGTTAGCCGCTTGAGCCTTTATTTGCGGGAACTCCAGCATCTTATCCGTGACGGAAATGAAACAACTAGTTCGACCCAACTCGGGAGTCGCCTAGGTGTTACTGATGCCCAAATTCGCAAGGATCTGGCTTATTTCGGCCAATTCGGATATCCCGGCATTGGCTATCGATGCGAGGAGTTAGTAGGGCAAATCCGCAAGATTCTGGGCACGGATCACGATTGGCCAGTGGCCATCGTGGGCCTGGGGAATTTGGGCACAGCGTTGTTAGGCCACCGTGGCTTTTCCCAGCAAGGCTTTCGGGTTGTCGCCGGTTTTGACACCGATCCGAGTAAAATAGGTACGGAGACACACTCGGTGCCCATTTTCGACGTGCAGCGACTGGCCGGCACGGTTCAAACCGAAGCCATACGGCTTGCCATCCTGGCGGTGCCGGCAAATGTTGCCCAAGAAGTTGCCGATCAGCTCGTCGCCGCCGGAATCGAGGGAATCATGAATTTTACGCCGGTGACGATCTCGCTGCCATCGACCGTAAGCATCGTGGCGGTGGATTTGGCCATTGAGTTGGAACAATTGTCGTTCGCGGTTGTTAACAGCCGTCAGAACACGTAAATTTACGCGTTTGATCGGGGATGGTGTAATGGCAGCACTACGGTTTTTGGTACCGTCAGTCAAGGTTCGAGTCCTTGTCCCCGAGTTTTAGCAGTCCCCGAGTATAGGAGTTCCCGAGCCTCGCCCGAACAGATCTGGCTCGCGGAGTCGGCCACACTTCCGCTTGAGAGAAATCCTCACCGGATCGATCCAAAACTGTTGTTACGTCTTGTCGACGACAACGTGTCCAGCCAAGTTTGCGGATGCAAAAATGATGGCTGGTCAAAGTCTTACGATTATCGGCTGCCGATTGTAGTCACTTCGCGTTTCGTAGGACATCTGACCGTTTCTATCAAAGCGCTGGCAACAACTTTGACAACCGTTGCGCGGCGGAGCCAGCGTTTTCGCAAGTTACCGGCATCCCATAGTCGTAATATTCAATGAGACCAACCGGTGTTTCGTGTTGAGGATTTCCTTGGACCAGATTAAGAGGCTAATGGATCCATGTCGTTCCGACGAGAATTGAACCGTCACGCGTTCGCGTTTATTGCTGGGTCCGCCGTAGCTTTGGGAAGTCTGGCGAGCGCCACCGCTCAACTGCCGGGCCCCGACATTGATCCATTCGAGGAAGATCTCGCGCCAAGTGCAACACCTCCGGCGGTGGAAGGTGATCAGAAAACTGCCGAAGAGGCCATCAAGGAGGGCATCGACTTCTTCGAAGCCGGCGATTACGCCAACGCGATGCAGATCGAGAACGTTTTTCTTACACGAATTCCCGGGGCGCCGGGGCCGATTTCGGTGCACTACTTCGACAATGGCGAATACGCCAAAGCGATGCAGATCGCGAATTTCTTCCTCGCCAGAAACCCTAATGCAGCCGGTCCGAATCTGATTCGCGGGAAATCCTTGGCCGCAATTGGCGAAACAGACCTTGCATTGCAATCGTTGGCATCGGCCGCCACGTATTCCCAGTCGCCAGAACCAGATTATGAACGTGGCAAGATCTACTATGACCAGCAGAATTACAAGAGCGCGACAGAGGAGTTTTCAAAAACGGTGCAAAAAGATGCATTCAATGCCGAGTACCTCATTTTGCGCGCCAAAGCCCAACTTCGCTTGGCACAGCTAACACGACAGTCACCATCGCTGCTGGGTACACCGAATACCACGGCGCTCGTAGACCAGGCGATTTCGTCACTCGACCGAGCAATCGAACTCGACGCTGAAAACGCGGAGGCATTTATTCAGCGATCATTCGCCAACTCCTTCCTCGGTGAGATGGATGAATCCGTTGAAGATGCGCAGCGCGCCGTGAGCTTGGCAAGCGATGACGTGCAAAACTCGGCGCGGCTAGGATTCACCTACCAGCGTCGAGCTGACACCGAAAAGTTTGCGTTCGAGAAGGATCTCAGCAAGGTAGTCACCGATTACAACAGCGCTATTGACGCTTTCGCCACGTATTTAGTAGTTCACGGCGATCCCGACAATCAAGATGAAGAACTGACAGAGGACCCCGAAGCAGTTTCCCCGAAGGACGTGTATCTGGGCCGCGCATTGGCGCATATCTCGCTGGCAAACACCATCCCGGCTGAGGGTCGCCAAACACATTATCAACAGGCAATTGACGACTGCAACCGAACTCTCGAATTCGATATTACCGGTCCCGAACGGGCGTCAAGTTTACTACAACGCGGCATTGCGGAGAGATTGATGGAGCAGAATCAACTCGCAATTGGGTCATTCAGCGATGCCATTGAGGCCGCCGGTTCGTTCCCCGAGGCGTCGTTGCGTCGCGGGATTGCCTATTTCCATTTGGGAGATCTTGATTCAGCACAGGCCGATTTTGAGCAAGCGGCGATGGACCTGCGACGTGACGGCAGAGCCAATTACTGGCTGGGTGTGACTCAGGCTAGTCGTGGCCAGTTCGCCGACGCGATCCGATATTACTCGGCCGCTTTGCGGGAGAACCCCGGATACAAACCCGCATATAGCAATCGCGGCCTCGCGTACATGAGAATGGGGCGCTATGAACAGGCGGCAAATGATTTTTCTTCGCTTCTAAAAAACGACCCCACGGATACCGTTGCTCATAGCCGTCGCGATATGGCACGACAACTCATGGCCGATGCAACGGACTCCAATTGAGCCACACAACAAAACGAAAAAGGGGCCGCCAACGAGGCGGCCCCAGGGGAAACCAAGTGTATTGTGATGCTTCGCCTAGGCTTACTTTAAGCTGCCCCGGCGAAGGGCAAGCACACCGATGAAACCGATTAAACTTAGAAAACAGGTGCACGGTTCCGGAACGGCTGTCCGGAACGCGGTTACGAACGATTCGAGGCCTGTCAGCTCAAAGCCAGCACTGTGAACGTCGATTTCTGTCGACATGTTGCCTGAAAGCAATTGCGTGTTGCCGGCAGAGGTTTCCAGCCAAGCGTCGAACAAATCGTCGCTACTGTCAAAGATATCCGTCCAACCTAGCTGCAACTTGATTTCTTCGCCCGTCGAGTCATGCGGCGTGTTGAGGAAGCTGGAAAACTCTTGACGGCTACCGTCGTCCATGTTCCAGGCAACCGACCATTTCAGCTGCGTCCCGTCGATTCTTTCGATGCCCAGGAGCAGCTCGCCGATATCACCGCCAAGTCCACTCTCCATGCCTATGACATCCGTGTCGCCAAGATACCCTAACCGCACCGTTTCTCCGGCGACAACTACAGAGGACATCTCCAAGAGGTAATCATCACCTAATCCCTCCGTCACTCGCCATGGAAAATGCGTTATGGCGATGCCTTCGCCGGTGGCCCTACGTACTTGACCGTTGGAAACGATGTAATCCGAATGCCCGCGCCAACGGCCAGCTATTTCTGCAGCGTCGCCGGTGAGCGGTCCCAGTGGAACACCATCGCGCGGCGCGACCAGCCCGAGGACTCTCGTGTCCGCGCGGGTGCCAACGAGTTCACCGTCCCGCCCCAATTGCGAGAATAGATCAGCGACATCGGCGTAGAACTCTCTTCCGCCCAGCGCGGGAGAATTAAATCGGTTCGATTCACCTGTAGAATCCGTTTGCTCTAGTGGGATTCCGCGGAAGAACCACGCTCGAGCATCGGCTGAGTCAACAATCAATAGTTGCGCCGAAAGCATCAGGAGCGTTACCAGAAACTTGTCTGTGCGTGTCATTGGCTTCCCCTTTCATATGGTTGTTCTTGCGACATAGGTCGCAACACTTGGTTCCATGTCCGAACATCATCGCTCCGGTGCGGAAGGCTATGGCGCGAAAGGCTTCGGCAAAAAAGGAGCCGCAGCTCCCCTTTCGTGGAAGCCTCCCTAGCAAGATGCAAATAGCATCTCGCCATGGAGTGGCTTCACGAAGTACAGTGCGGCACCCGCACTACGAGCACGGAGCTCGTCTTCGACGCGGTATTCGTCGCCGATCAGGGCGAACGGCGACGAACAGCCACGTGTGCGCAGCATTGCTTGAAGGTCAGTACCGTTCATGTCGGGTAGTTGCGTGTTTACGACCCACATCAGCGGAGCGATTTCGGGATTGCTCCGGAGTGCGTCACGGCCGGTGCGATAGAACACCAATTCCGTGTCATGTGCGCCGGGAACCAATTCGTCGTAGTCGCTCGGGAAAGCATCAACGATGAAAATTTGGTTACGACGTGTCGGTCGAGAAATCATGAGCGAACTCCCTCAAGCATCGCTGCAGGAAAAAGAAAATACAGTGTTCATGGTCAGCAGTCGGTTTTTCGGGTTTGGGTTAACCACTGACCTTTGATGGCAGCCAAGAAGAGCAATGGCCATGCCAACGGGAATCAGAAATCTCAATCGGAAGCCGTAAGTTCTTGCCGGCGAACGAGAAACCCACAAAAGAAAAACTGGAGCCATAAATGCGGGCCAAATTGCGCCAATTCTGCCTGGGTTCAATTGACCCAAAATTGAGTCGAAATGGTGACCCAGTTTTGGGTCAATTTGGCCCATTGCCCACAAACGACCTGGCCCGGTGATTTTGACCCATAGTGACGCTATTCCACCTGCGGACTGCCGCCGGCACGTCGCCAGCTGGAGATGCAAGCCGATTTCTGAGTCTTTCGTCCTCCATCGCGTGGCAGATTTCCCATCCAAGATCACCTGAACGTCATAGCCGGTTATCCACGCGCAATACTGTGCGTGCAAAACTGCCTCCACCAGAATCGGCTCCTTGTTGACGCTTTCCGCGACCCCTGGTACAGTTGCGAGATTAAGTCGTTTGCGCTACTGCATTTATGTAGAGTTCAACCAGTCCACCAATCGCCGCAGGTCCGCCAAACGCTCGAATACCCCTAGTGGGGGGGTACGGCTAGAGTGTGGTGACGATGAGTCTTGTCATTGGGCGACCCGTTAAAGCGAGATTAAGAGCAAAAAGGAGAGCACTCCGTGTCGCAGTCTTTCGTAAAGAATTTGGTTGAAGCCGGCGTCCATTTTGGACACCGTGCCAGCCGCTGGAATCCCAAGATGAAGCCGTACATTTACGGCCGTCGGAATCTGATCCACATCGTCGATGTGCGCGAAACGATCCGGGGCTTGCTACGTGCCAAGAAGTATCTTCGGGATGTGGCTGCCCATAATGGGTTAGTGCTATTTGTCGGAACCAAGCGTCAAGCTGGCGACACGATCGCGCGCGAGGCGGCGCGCTGCCAAATGCCGTACGTCAACGACCGTTGGCTCGGTGGCACGCTTACTAACTTTCGTACCATTCGCAGCCGGCTCGGGCGGCTCGAGGAGCTGGAGAACATACGCACCAGCGACGAGTTGTCCAAATACTCCAAGAAGATGCAGTCCGCATTAAATCGCGAATACCGCAAGATGTATCGCAATCTTAACGGCATGCGCACGATGAGCCGTTTGCCTGAGTGCGTCATGGTTATCGATCCGAACAAGGAAAAGAACGCCGTTCGCGAAGCACGCAAGCTGGGCATTACCACGCTTGCTCTCATTGACACCGACTGCGATCCGGACACAGTTGATCTGCCGATTCCAGGTAACGATGACGGCATACGGTCAATCGAGCTTGTGGCTTCTCTCTTGGCGGATGCTGTTATCGAAGGCAAATCTGATGCCACGGCCGAAAACAAGGCCGCCGAGCAAGGTGCATCTGGCGACCGAAGTGCGCCTGGCGTGGACAGCGTGGAACGGCCTGCCGAAACCCCCGCCGAATCTTCGATTGACGTGGCACAACCGGCCAGCGAAGACAAAGACGGCGAGGCGGTAACGGTTTAACGAGGCGTTGCTGAAGACCTCTGATTTTCTTGAACCGTTGTCGGCGACTGCGAGTTCGTAGTGAGATACACGTGTTCCCAACGTTAGCTAGCCTCCGTATTGGGGCTAGATCGTCGAATACGAAGACATAAGCAAGATAAGCGAGAATTAAGGAGACAGACAGATGGCGAACATAACGGCCGCCGACGTCAAAGCACTGCGAGAACTAACCGGACTTCCCATGATGGATTGCAAGAAGGCGCTCACCGAAACTGACAATGACCGAAATGCCGCGGTCGATTGGTTACGCAAGCGCGGCAGTCAAATCTTGGAAAAACGAAGTGGCCGTGAAACTTCGTTCGGCCGTGTGGGGATCTATACCAGCGTCAACCCGCCGGTGGGCGCGATGGTCGAGCTCAAATGCGAGAGCGCACCCGTCGCCGGTAGCGAGGAATTCATCCAACTCGCCAACGACTTAGCGCACCAATTGGCCACGGGCCCCGGTGCCGCAAACGCCGATGAGCTGCTGGATCAGCCCTCGCCAAGCCAACCGAATTCGACGTTACGCGAGCAAAAGGATGACATGTTCAACAGAATTCGGGAGGTCTTCAATGTTGGTCGCATGGTACGCATCGATGGAGCCTGCGGCGGCTACAGCCATAATGCCGGAACCGTTTCCGGAGTGCTATTGGAGGGCAATGGAGACGTGGATCCAGAGGCCGCAAAAGACATTTGCATGCATATCGCGGCCATGCGACCTCAGGCGCTTAAGACGGACGATCTCGATCCCGCGGTTGTCGCTAATGAACGTGAAATCCTTAGGGCGGCCGCCTTGGAAGAAGGGAAACCTGAAAGCATAGTCGACAAGATGGTCGAGGGACGCATGCGTAACTTCTATGCCCAATCCGTACTGAGCGAACAGGCGTTCGTCAAAGACGACAAACGCACGGTTGGCCAATTCGCTAAGGATAGCGGATTCGACCTGGCCCAATTCGTTCATTGGGAATTGGGAAGCGAATAGTCGGCGTGCACTGCTCGGCCAAGCTGGCGAACAACAGAAAACTACTGGGATGAACAAAGCGACGAACGGCCTTCACTATCGACGTGTCGTGCTCAAGCTTTCCGGTGAGAGCTTCGCTCCCGCGGGCGAGCGTGGCATTAGCATGACTGAAATCACGGACATTGCCCAGCAGATCCAGGCAGCCGCCAGCCTGGGCTGCCAACTGGCCATCGTGATTGGCGGTGGAAATATCTTGCGTGGTGCGCAGTTCAAGGGCGCTAACACAAGCATTCACGAAGCCACGGCGCATTACATGGGAATGCTCGCAACCGTGATCAATGGCTTGGCACTGCAGGACGCTTTGGAGTCAGTCGGCGCCGACACCCGTCTGATGACGGCGATTCACATGGACGGCTTGGCAGAACCGTACATCCGCCGGCGTGCTCGACGACATCTCGAAAAAAACCGCATCGTTATTCTGGCCGCCGGTACGGGAAGCCCATTTGTAACGACCGACACGGCAGCGGCTCAACGAGCACTTGAAATCGAAGCTGAAATCGTTCTCAAAGCAACACGGGTCGACGGAGTGTATACCGAAGACCCCGAAAAGAACCCGCACGCCGTCCTGTACCGTGAACTCAACTACAATCAGGTCTTGGATCAAAACCTGCGAGTCATGGACCACACGGCTATCACGCAATGCATGGAACACAACATGCCGATGTTGGTGTTCAATTACAAAAAGCAAGGAAATATCATCCGGGCAATTCAAGGGGAACCAGTCGGGACCTACATTTCGAACCGAGTTGACCGCTAAAACGTAATCGGCTGATCAAGCGTCAATCCAAAAACGAGGAATATCATGTCCGCCGAGGAAATTGTCTTCGATGTCGAAGAGCGAATGGAAAAGGCTGTCGAAGTCCTCAAGCACAGCTTGGCTGGAATCCGTACGGGTCGCGCGAATCCTGGCTTAGTTGATTCACTGCGAGTGGATGTGTATGGTTCGCCCAGTCCAATCAAACAAGTCGCCTCGGTCGGTGCTCCCGAACCAACCCAAATCGTTATTCGTCCTTATGATGCCGGGACCATCAAGGATATCGAAAAGGCCATCATCGCGAGCGATTTGGGTCTCACGCCACAGAACGATGGGCGCGTCATCCGTATCAATATCCCGGCGTTGTCCACCGAAGTGCGGCGAAAGATGGTGTCACGCGTCAAGGAACTCGCCGAAGAAGCCAAAGTTGCTATCCGTAATATCCGGCGAGATGCCAACAAAGCAGCCGACCTGGAACAAAAAGACAAAGAACTGACTGAGGACGAACGCGATAAGACCAAAGAAGAGGTCCAAGAGCTTACCAAGAGATTCGAGTCTCAGGTTACGGAATTGGCAAAATCGCGAGAGGCCGAAGTCATGGACAACTGATTCGCGCTCGGAGACCATCCGTCTAGCCTTTTGTGAGGTCCGGAGTCGCGCAGTACGTCACGACTGCTAGCAATGCTTTCAATTGCACGGAGTCGTGATTGAGGCCAGTTGCCTGTTAAGGTTTGGTTGTCAGGTTTGTAGTAACTTGAATTATTAGGTTTTTCGTGGTTTACACCATGAATCGACTGCAGATGCGGTCGCTACGAACCAGTCAGTACAAAACGGATAGGCTGCCAGACTTTCGCGACAGCGGTTTGGCTTGACCACTCTATTGGTCATTTCTATACTCCCGCCGCTTGTAAACATTCCCCGCACGGCTCGCCAATGCGACGAGCAAAACGTGCTGTCAGTCAAAGGAGGACTGTGATGGCCAGCAAGGAAGTTCGGCCGCCTGCAACCGCTAACCGCTTTGCCGACCTCGTGCGCGTACGCATTGTCTGCGCGACGGCCCTCGGCTGGGCGTTAATCGCCACGCAGGTCACTTCGGCCCAGTCAGCGAACGCACCGACACGCCGATCGACGCCCGGAGCGGCACGTAGGACATCCGCTGCGAGCACGAAAACTGCGGCCCCTCAAGCTGCGGTGGCTCGAAAAGCCACCAAGAAAAAGATCGCATCCAAACAGCCGAAGATCGTGGCAGTCGTGAACGGCCATAAGATCACGCACACTGATCTTTCACGCGAATGCATTCGACGATTTGGCAAGGAAGTCCTGCAAAGCGAAGTCAATAAACATCTTATTCTGTATGAGTGCCAAAGGGCCAATATTCGTATCACAAGAGAAGACGTCGAGGCGGAAGTTGCCCGCGTCGCCAGTCAATTTGGCCTTCCATTGGACCGTTGGTACGCCATGCTAAAGGATGAACGCGGCATTACTCCAACGCAGTACAAACGTGACATTGTTTGGCCAACTTTGGCCCTGCGCAAACTCGCCGCGGGGCGACTTACCATTTCTCAGGAAGATTTACGGAGAGCCTACGATGCGGAATACGGACCCAAGGTTCAAGTGCGGATGATTTCGACGAGCTCCAGAGCAAAAGCGCAAAAACTCCATGCGGACGCCACTTCCCGCCCGGATCAATTTGATCGGCTCGCCAAAGATAATTCCGAAGACGAAAACAGCGCCGCGGCGCGAGGTCTCGTACCACCGATTCGCATGCACGGCGGACATCCGACGCTCGAGAAGACCGCTTTCAGCCTCCAACGAGGACAAGTATCACCCATCATCAAGGTTGCTGACCAATATGTGATTTTGAAATGCGAACGTCAAATCCCTGCGATGAAACTGAGCGACGAACAACGCAAAAACGTCGTAAAGAAACTTAAAGACGGAGTTCGTGACGCAAAACTCCGCACCGCCGCAAGCGAGATGTTCAAAAAGTTGCAAGCCGAAGCCGAAGTGGTCAACGTATACAACGATCCGGCATTGCGAAAAAAAATGCCAGGCATCGCCGCCACCGTAAACAGCCGCAAGGTTACGCTTACGGAACTTGGCGAACAGTGCATTCTGCGTCATGGATCGGAAGTACTCCGCGGTGAAATCAATCGTCAGTTGCTCACCCACGCCCTGAACGGGCGTAGCTTGCAAGTAACGAAAACTGATGTCAATGCGGAGGTTGCTAGAGCAGCCGAGTCGTATGGCTTTATTGATGAAAAAGGTAAACCGGACGTCGATTCGTGGCTGACTGAAGTTACCAAGGATGGCAAAGTCACTGTGGATCTGTACGTGCGTGACGCTGTCTGGCCCAGCGTTGCCCTGAAGAAACTTGTCAACGCACAGGTCAATGTAACCGAAGAGGACATTCGCAGAGGCTTTGCAGCGAACTACGGCGAGCGTGTAGAGGTATTGGCGGTCGTGATGACAAACCAGCGCACCGCTCACGAAGTGTTCAAGCTGGCTCGCGACAATCCGTCGGATAAGTTCTTTGGCGAACTTGCTAACCAGTACTCGGTGGAACCCATTTCCCGCGCGAACTTCGGTCAGGTGCCACCCATTCGCCAACACGGCGGCCAGCCGCTACTCGAAGAAGAGGCATTCAAACTCCAACCGGCTGAAATCTCCGGAGTCTTAGCCATCGGTGACAAGTTCGTGATCATCAAGTGCCTTGGCCGTACCAAGCCCGTCGTCGCGGATATCAACGCAGTTCGAGACGAGTTGGATAAAGACATTCGTGAAAAGAAAATTCGCCTGGCAATGAACCGAGAATTCGATCATTTGCAGCAAACGGCACAAATCGACAACTTTCTCGTGGGCACATCCCAGTCACCGGCTGCCGTGCAAAAAGCTAGTCATACGGAACCACCAAGGGAGTCCGCACGCCAATAACACCAACGCGCCCGGCTCCGGCACATCCTCAGCCAAAAGACGATCCATAACGGCCTGGCCTAGGGAAGGAGCTGTGTCATTGAGGATGGACCAATCTTCAAGGTCCGTGACACCGTTCAGGTTAAGGTCACCGTGGCTCATCATCGCAAAAACATTCGCGTGGTCCGTCGTCAGCCAACCGGCGATAAATGCGGACACGTCGTCGCTGTCTATGGGACCGGTCCCGTCACCCGCTACCATTCCGTCCTGATTGACATCGCCTCCGATTCCATTGAACTGCGCCGAAATCAATGAGGCCAAATCACCGGGCCGAATAAACGATCCATTTGCCAACCTTGCCCTTCCCGGGCGATTCAGATCGATCAGAATCTCAAACGCGTTATTCGTTTCATCCGTTTCGTGAATAATATCACGTGGATCGACAGTCTGCCGCAGCCAATAGAATCCTTTGGATATGCCGTCGATGGAGAAGCTTTGACCGGCAGTACCAAAGTTGTAAACGTCGCCGTAGCCAACGCTTACAATCTGACGCAAACCGGCATTGCCACTTTCAAATGACGGTCGGCCGGAAAAGTCGCCCCACTGCTCTGTGCGTCCCAAACTTGCAATGTCGTGCAAGTTCGAACTGACCTTCGCAACGCCAGCGACCCGATCTCCGACACCCAGGATTCCGTCGCTAATCGTCAACTCCAACAGGTCAAAGTCGGTCATGTCTTCGAAATGGATATGGCCATGCCCACCATGATAAATGGCCGTGTTGGCGAAAAAATCGGTCGGCACACCAAATGGATCGGAGCTGTCATAAACCCTCTGATACACGTCAAATCGTGCATTGACCGGCGGGTTATCCGAGCGACGAATCTCGAAAACGCCGTCGCCAATGTTGCCAAACACCGATTGAATCCGCAGTGTGTCTTCCTGCAACTGCCAATTGGCGAGATAGGGTCTCGATTCGTCAACAAAGGGAATCAAATCGGGAAACATAAGACCCAAACTTCCTTCCGCCGCGCCATCATCGTGGTGAGTTCGGTAGCTATCGATTGCCTCGTGGTTGTTTTCGGAAGTTTGATCTGCCGCGACTTCCGTTCTTACCTGGCACGATATCAAAACAAGAATCACACATAGCTTGCCAATCTTGAACATCCTGTGATTTACTCCGTAGACTCAAAACGAGCGGTTCGTAGCTTCAACCCTATAGGCTTGTTGCCTATCTACAGCTTTCTCAAACATTGCACGCCAGCGTATCCCATTAAGATCACTGCCCATACTTCCGACCGCGGCTCCGGTAAAGTCGCAATACTTGACACAAAGACTCCACTCGAACCGTCGGCGAAACGTGCGCGAAATGCGACCATTCCATTGTCATTAAACCCGCTTGGCTGACCATCGGAATTGCCGGTGTTCGCTTGAAAAGCCAATGAGGTGATCGTGCGAACGTCACCCGGCGCGACTTCGAGGGTGTCACCATCGCGCGCGATCAGCATCAGGTTTCCCGTGACATCCTCTGCCCAAATACCACTAATGTTACCATTTGGCGTAGACACATCCGGTCCGCCAACAACCGCCATGAATGCCAAGTGTCCGGCCGCGTTGAGCACATGTGTCGAAAATGCGCGAAACTCTACGTCAAGAGCTGTTCCGGGCGCGTGATCGCCGGCGCGTGCCACCAACCGTATCTCGCCGTCGGCGCCAAATGGTTTCGACCACAGGCTGAGTTCGCTGAGCGATGTAACGCTGTCGCCCGCCAGCACTGCCTGAAACGACACGTCACCACGGTCGTTAATGTTAGGCAATGATAGATCCCCAAATCGGATACCAGGATCGTATATCGGCGCTGAATCATTCGTACGAGCTACCAACTCTAAGTCGTCCGTGCTTCCACGCCAAATGCCAACGTTGAAAAGCTCATCGCTGTCATCTTCTCTGGTCAGAAAAGCAGTAAATGCAACTTCACCAACCGCGTTGATGCGAGGTAGTTGTGCAAAGCTCAAAAAATTTCTTGCCGGCGACGTACCAGGCGCGTGATCGCCATTACGAACCAACAATTGCAGATCGCCGTCATCGCCACGGACCCACAAACCTGCGTTCGTCGCTTCCGTGACGTTCTCGCCGTCTACAAAACCGAGCAGGATCGTGCCACCGGTCGAGTCGACAACGGTTCGTGACGAGAACGGGTTTTCAAAGCCCTGCTCCAAAAACACCGCGTTCCCGTCGGTGCCGGGCGCGAGATCACCGGCTTTCGCCACAAGCGTCAGCGGACCGCTTGCCGACGGCGCCACGAGCCCACTTGTCAGAAGACTCGTTGGCGACTCGCGCAGCTCCGGAAAAAACACCACCTGCCCTGTGTCGTTGATGGCCGGTCGCGTGAAGAACGCCGCATACTCCGTTGCGGAATCCGCGCCTGGAATTGCATCGCCGGCGCGTGCCAACAGCGCTAGACCGGTTTGCGATTCCACCCAAAGACTCGTGTCATTGCCATCCGCGACTTCTCCGCCCGATAGCGTGGCATGGAATGTGGTATTTCCGGTTGCGCTGTAGTTGAACAGACTAAAGCGATCCAGCAGGACACCTTCCGCTAATCCAAACGCCTGTTCGCCGTGACGTGCAATCACGTCCAACTTTCCCTGCGTCTCGGAGAAGACACCGGTGTCGTGTGGACCACGTGCACCGTCTCCAGCGAGATCGGCCAAGAAAGCAGTACCTCCGTTGCCGTCAATGGCGGGTACGTCAAAGCGAACAAATGTGACGTCGCCCGACGAGATCGGCGCAATCTGTCCGCTAACTGCTACCGTCCGCGTGGACTGCCCATACGCGACGACGTGGAATGTCGGCAGCAGCGCTGACCATACTGCCAGAATTCCCGGCCAACCACCAACAATCCGAGCCACGCAACGTGTTTCAAGTATCGGGGTTACATATGTCAACGCCATCGCGGAAGTCGATTCAATGAGGGCCGGCTACGAGCTTCGTTCAACAACCAATCCAATCTAGAGTAGTATAAGCACGAACTCGGTGCATCGTGAAGGCGCGCTCCAAATGTATTTCAAATTCGAAACATGTTTCAAGTAGCGAACGATTCCGAGTCCATGGTAAGTTGTCAAGTCCGACTCCTTAAAACCTGGTCAGGCAATTCCCAAAATGGCCTCAGAATATCCGAAGATCTCGCAGTTCAAATCGGTCGATCAATTCCGTCAACGCTTGCAGGCGCTGGGAATCGAGTTGCCAGTTGACGACGAGATTCTGGCGGCGGATCGCGGATCACCGCTGGCCCAAGCACTTTCACTTGGCCCCTTGCAAGTGGGAAATCGGTGGTGCGTGCATCCCATGGAAGGCTGGGATGCCAACACGGACGGTTCACCGTCGGAATTAACGCTGCGACGCTGGCGTAATTTTGGTCGCAGCGGTGCTAAGCTAATTTGGGGAGGCGAAGCTGCAGCCGTACGGGCTGATGGCCGCGCCAATCCACGCCAGACATTGGGCACTCCCCAAAATCGCAAAGGTTTGCAACTGCTTCGCGAGACGGCGTGCGCCGCGCATGAAAAAGCCTTTGGGAACTTGGAAGGCTTTGTGATTGGCCTACAACTGACGCACTCCGGACGCTTCTGCCGTCCTCACAGCAAGCAATTGGAACCACGGATCGCATACCATCACCCGCTGCTCGACGAGAAGTTCGGCATTGACGCGGACGACGATTCGATCGTATGGAGTGACACCGATCTTGAGGCGCTAATTGACAATTACGTGGCGGCTGCCAAAACCGCGGCGGGCGCCGGCTTTCAATTTGTCGACATCAAAGCATGCCACGGTTACTTGCTACACGAGTTCCTCAGTGCCCGCGTTCGGCTCGGAAAATTTGGCGGCGATTTTAACGGGCGGACGCGGCTGTTGCTCACGATTATCGACCGTGTTCATGCTGCGTGCCCGCAGCTCTCACTCGTTGTTCGTCTTAGTGTGTTTGACTCAGTGCCATTCAAAACCAGCCGCGAAGTCGGGCAGCCAATGGCATTTGAGGAACTGCTTCCTTATCAGTTTGCTTTCGGAGTGGACCCCGAACGACCGTGCCGGCCAGATTTGACCGAGCCAATTCGTCTTCTGAGAATACTAGCCCAAAAAGGCATCGTCGCGGTAAACGTCTCGTGCGGCAGTCCCTACTACAACCCACACATGCAACGACCGGCGATTTTTCCGCCGAGTGACGGGTACTTGCCTCCAGAAGATCCACTTGTTGGCGTTGCACGCCAGATCGATGCCACCCGTCAATGCAAGATCGCCGTGCCTGAAATGCCAATGGTTGGTACTGGCTATTCCTACTTACAGGAGTTTTTGCCGCATGTAGCTCAAGCCAGCATCCGCGCCGGCTGGGTAGATGCCGTCGGCTTGGGACGCGTTGTATTGTCATATCCCGAGTTGCCAGCCGACACGTTGGCCGGTAAGCCAATGAAGCGGAAAAGCGTTTGTCGCACATTTAGCGATTGCACAACCGGTCCGCGACATGGGTTAGTATCTGGCTGTTATCCATTGGACGATTATTACAAACGGCTACCTGAGGCGGAGCAGCTAAAGCGTATGAAGCGCAATCTGGGGTAGTCATTCGACATTAGGCCTTAGTCTTTCTCGTCGGGTCCGTTAGAATTAAAGCAGCGCTATGGAGAGTTCGCAGCAAACGCTGACGATCGATGACCAGCTCGCGCAATTGACTACCGCCGTCGAAGCAAATGCGGGATTCCTAGAAATCGTCGCCGCCCTACGAAACGGCCAGACGGCGTCGGTCGACGGCGCGTGGGGCTCAGCGTGCGCGCTGGTGGCGGTGGCACTGCGGCAGCACGCTCCGAGCTGCCTATTTCTTGTCTGCCCCGATGAAAAGCACGCGGATAATCTGGCTAACGATATTGCGCTGTTCGCGTCCGCGCGAGTCGAGCACTTTCCAGCCTGGGAATCCAATGTCGGCGAACGGCTTATTTACGACGAGATTTACGGCGATCGGCTGCGGATACTCAAGCTGTTGTACAATTCGGTCAATTCAGTTTTCATCGTGACTTCGATCCAAAGCCTCTTGCAGCCCGTACCTCCGCGAGCGGCCGTCGTTGAAAACACACGGCTGGTCAACGTAGGCGAAACGCTCGTTTTGGACGAATTCTCCACTTGGATGGCGCAGCATGGATTCCACGCCACCAGTGCCGTCGAGCTGCCCGGAGAATTCGCGCGGCGCGGTGGGTTACTAGATGTCTTTGCGCCGGACTGGGACCACCCCGTACGGATCGAGTTATTCGACGACGAAGTTGAATCGATTCGGCGATTCGACGTGGCCAGCCAACGTAGCCAGGAATCACTTTCGACGATCGACATTACCATCTTGCCCGCGGACGGCGACAGTCCGATGCGCGCCGCCCACCAAAGCGAGCACATTACCCAATATCTGCCCAGCGATGCTTGGATCGCCCTCGTCGAGCCTGAGCAGATCGACCAACACGCAAAGCAATTCCTGCAGCGGCAGGACGATGTGTCCAATCTGCATGGATTGGGTGACGTGATGCGTCATGTCGGCCGATTTGGCCGAGTTGAACTAAGTTCACTCGCCAAACCGGCCGATGTCGTGTTTCGTGTGCATATGGATTCCGTCGAGCAATTCCAGGGCGATGTAGCTCACGTGCGTCAGCAACTCGGCGGCATCACGGACGATCAGCGCGCCGTGATTGTTTGTCAATCGACAGCCGAAACGCAACGCCTCAGAGAGATTCTGGCGGAAACGCCTGCCGCGCTGGAGGGACGTCTGGAATTTGTATTGGGCAAGCTCACCGGCGGCTTTCATTGGGTATCGGAATCCTTCTTGTTGCTCAGCGGAGCAGAGCTTTTCGGTCGCACCAGTCTGCGCCGCAAAGCACGGCGTGCGCTGGGTAAGAAGCTTGATTCTTTTCTCGATCTGCGCAGCGGCGACCTAGTCGTTCACCTGGGGCACGGAGTGGGCCGTTACCGTGGGATGGCAGTGCTGACACGTGAGAACCAAGTCGAAGAGCACCTGATCATCGAGTTTCACGGCGGAACGAAAGTCTACGTGCCTGTCACAAAGATCCACCTCGTTCAAAAGTATGTTGGCGGCAGCAAAGCACGCCCAAAGCTGGCCAAAATCGGCGGTCAGTCATGGATAAAAAGCAAGAAAGCCGCCGAATCGGCCGTTACCGACATGGCAGCCGACTTGCTCGAGATGCAAGCACAACGTCAGGCGCGACCGGGCATCCCGTTTCACGCGGACACCGAATGGCAACGTGAATTCGACGCTTTGTTTCCCTACGAAGAGACTCCCGATCAACTCACAGCTATGGAAGCGATCAAAGCGGATATGGAAGTGGCCCGGCCCATGGATCGCCTGCTGTGCGGTGATGTGGGCTTTGGCAAAACCGAACTGGCGATGCGCGCCGCGTTCAAAGCCGTAGACAACGGCTATCAAGTCGCAATACTCGTTCCGACAACGATTCTAGTGGAACAACACTATAAATCATTCCGCCAACGAATGGCCGAGTTTCCCTTTCAAATCGCCAAACTGAGCCGTTTTTGCACTCCCAAAGAACAGCGTGAGATCGTCGCCGAGCTTGCCAAGGGCAACGTTGACATCGTGATCGGCACACATCGTTTGGCCTCGCGTGACGTCAAATTCCAAAACCTCGGCTTGATCATCATCGACGAAGAACAACGGTTTGGTGTCGAAGTCAAAGAGAGGCTGAAGTCCATGCGTGCCACGGTCGACGTGTTGACGATGACGGCAACACCTATACCGCGC
Source organism: uncultured Planctomycetales bacterium (assembly GCA_965365045.1). Taxonomy (GTDB): domain Bacteria; phylum Planctomycetota; class Planctomycetia; order Pirellulales; family Pirellulaceae; genus CBDUAB01. Next base: position 46 of record CBDUAB010000002.1, on the reverse strand, counting down.
ACGCTCCACATGTCGATGACCGGCCTCCGTGACATCTCAAATCTCG
>CBDUAB010000001.1:0-18582 GCA_965365045.1 uncultured Planctomycetales bacterium | reverse complement strand
GTGTAATAGCGGAGAAACACAGCTAGCTTGATGATCTGGAAGATGAGAACGATTCCCGCCAGCTTTCGCAACAACCAACCGACACGATTGGGTGGAGCGATACACGCTAATGCAAAACCGGCGGGAACAAAGGTTAGCTTGAAGAAGTCTTGAAAGGTGAAAAGACTGTCCAAATTGCCATGGATTGAACAAATGAGCAGACCGTACAGATTCATCAACAAGAACATCAGCGTGAGGCGTGACTGCGTCAGATATCCGAAACCTTTGGCGAAGCTCAGTCCAATAAACGGCACCAAGAAAGCCGAGTAGAGCATCAGCAGCGGGCGGAATCCTGAGAATCCTCTCAGGTCTTCAAAAGCAATGCGCAGGTCGTACCACGCGGTTCGGCTGGCGAAAATGCTCAGCGCAATCAAAAGCGCCCAATTCGACCAATCCCGTTGGCGTGACGTTCGCTGACCTGCTGCGCCCAGCAAGGGCTGATTTGCCGATAATGAGTGTGTGGCTGCCACGGATGCCATCTCTCGATTCGCCAGCTTTGGCGAATGTGCTAGCGATGATGCACTGTGCCTCGGGTGAACGGCGATGGTTCGCCGCGCTATGATTCGCCAATGCGAACCCTACCGAACTCGCGTAAGTAGTGCTACACGAACTTGTACAGGGTGTAGGAAAGAGAAATCCAATGATGCACATTAGCCCGACGCGCCAGTCTTGAAGTTGCGCTAGCGTCCTTTCGTCGCGGTAGTTGCCATATTTGACTTACTAAAACTGCTTGCCATTGCTACACTTCCGCGGCTTGTTCGGCTCGCGATGCAACAATACTGACCAGAACCCTGCATTCATGTCATCCGTTCTTTATGATTCCGTTCCATCTCGTGGGGAAGGGTGGCGACAGGATGCCGAGTCGATGTCGTCATTGCGGCGCAACGTCATTTGGATGTTTGCCGGACGGACGGTCTATGCGGCGTGTCAGTGGGGCTTGCTGATTGTTTTGGCCAAACTGAGTCGCCCCGAAATGCTCGGGCAGTACGTTTTGGCGCTCGCCATTACTGCTCCGATCATAATGTTGACCAATTTGCAATTACGGCTCGTGCAGGCGACGGATGCGGGTGATCGCTTTTGTTTTAGCGATTACCTGAATTTGCGATTGCGAACTTCAATGCTCGCACTAGGCGTTTTCGTCGTCGTGGCGCTTGCCATGAATTGTGGCAAGTGGACGCAGTTTGCGATTGTCGCGATGGGGTTTGCGCGGGTCGCTGAATCGCTGAGTGACGTACTCTACGGATTCCTGCAAAAACACGAACGCATGGTCTGGATCGCGCGTGCATTCATGGTCCGCGGAATTGCGGCGTTGGCGGCATTCGCCTTGACCGTTTTCTTGACCGGCAACTTGGTAGCGGCGATCCTGGCTCTGGCTGCCTCCTGGATCCTCGTGTTGTGTTTTCTTGACGTACCAATGACACGCCGACTTTGGATGGAAGCACACGGCGACCAGCCGATGTGGGTGCGGTCGTCAAGCTGGACTACATTAGGCCAACTGGCGTGGATCGCATTGCCGCTTGGCGTAGTGACTTTTCTTATGTCTCTTGAAGTTAACGTACCGCGTTACATCGTCCAATATCGTTTCGGCAATTTCGAACTTGGCATCTTTGGGGCGCTGATCTACGTGATGGTTATAGGACAAACTATCGTGGTCGCCATTTCACAGCCGGCAATTCCACGTCTGTCCAAACATTACGTGGCCGGCCGGCCGGCAGCATTCACGCACCTGCTGGGCAAGCTGGTCCGTTTGGTTGCTGTGATGAGTTGTGCGCTGTTACTCGCTGTATTCCTTTTCGGCCAGCCGCTACTGGATCTCACGTACGGATCAAAGTTTTCCGATCACGGCACGTTGTTTGTGTGGATCGCCGCCGCATCCGGAATTCAGTTTTTGAATATGGTCACCGCGACGGGATTACGAGCCATGCGTAAATTCAAATCCTTGATGGTATTGCAATTAGTCAGTCTGGGTCTCATTTCGCTTTGTTGTGGTCTGTTAAGTCGAAGTGGAGGCACAGCCGGCATTGCCCAAGGCATCCTCCTTGCGGGCATCGTAAACTTCCTTATGCTCACCATCGTCACTTATTGCTGGATCCAAAGACCACCTGTCAACGCGACTTGAGGTGCTGTGCCCTGACAAGCTTGGAGGCCTATCCTATGTTGGCATTTTCGCATATCGAAAAATGTGGAGGCACTACGCTCATTCAGGTGTTGCGCCAAACTTTCGTGTTCGATCATTGCGACGTTGTACCGCGGTCGACAACAACGATGCAGTTTTCCCATGACGACGTGCGAGATCTGCTCACATTGCGTCCCAGTATAAAGAGCATTTCCGGGCATTCCATCCGAGTGGCGTGCAAGTTGGAAGCGGTGGTACCCGAGATCCATTACTACACGAGCTTGCGTGACCCATTGAAGCGTTACGTTTCAGACTACTTTCATTTCGTGGAGCGACTTAGGTTCCGCGGCGGCTTTGAGGCTTGGCTTGAACGCGAGGACCGTCGCAACTTTCAAACCAAGGCAATCGCCGGCTGCGTGGATTTGGAACGTGCCATATCCTTGCTGGGCGAACGATTTGATGTCGTGGGAGTCGTCGAGCAATTCGACGAATTGTTTCGCCATCTGCGGTGGCTCGCCTGGTCCACCGTAGGTGTTGATCTCGGCAGTTTTTATCAGGTTGCCAACGAGCGCAGGAATCCGTGGCGAGCACGGCACGACGAACCGGATCCACTTATCGATTTTGGCAACGAGATTCGAGAGGCGAATCAATTGGACATGGAGCTATACGAATACGCGACACGCAAGATCTTGCCGGCGCAGCGAACTCGATTGGCAAAACATGTTGAAAAATTGCCCATCGCTTCGCGGCAGGCGCCGTCCTGGTGGAAGCGTGTTCGCCAGCGACAGCGCTCGTTGACATATCGCGTCTATAGAAACTGCGTCTACAAGCCTTACATGGGGCGCTGGCCGATGCGGGCTCATAGATTGCCGGTGTACGAAGATTCACGCCGTGCCGCGTGAACTACGTTACAGCCAATTGCCAACAGACTCGAAAACGTAGTCGACCGCTTGCACGTCGGCTGTATCCGTACCCCCGGAAGACGATGTTGCTGTAATTGTGTCAAAGCCATCCGCCCGGCTCCATACGTCCAAGCCGGTCAGTCTGATGTAAGTATTGCGTCCTAAGAGTTCATCATCGGAACTGGCGTCATACACATATCCGACGTCGGTTCCGCCGCCGGTGGCATAACCGTAAACACGGTCGAAACCTTCGGCGCGATTGAAGAATTCATAATTATTGCCGCGCAAAATACCATATTCGGGTCGTGCGACGAATCGATCGTCGGTGGCGCCATCGTAGAGATACGCGTAATCGGTTCCACCACCTATGGCGTATGCGTAGACGCGGTCGAAGTCATCAACGCGGTTAAAAAACTCAAAATTGTTGCCGCGCAATATGCTGAAATCGGGCTTTCCGGAAAAGTAATCGTCCGTGCTGTCGTCGTAGAGGAAGGCATAATCCTGGCCGCTGCTGGCGTAGCCGTAGACGCGATCAAAGTTGTCCGCGCGGTTAAAAAACTCATAGTTATTTCCGCGCAAAATACTGTAATCGGGCCGACCCGTGAATGTGTCGTCGGTGGAAGCATCATAGAGGTATGCCCGGTCGTTACCGATGCCCGGTGAATCGCCATAGACACGCTCAAAGTTGTCAACGCGATTGAAGAACTCGTAATTATTGCCACGCAACATACTGTACTGAGGTCGCCCCGTGAATCTATCGTCGGTGTCGCCGTCGTAGAGGTAGGCGTAGTCCGTGCCACCGTCGTTGGCATGACCGTAGACACGGTCAAATCCTTCGGCCCGATTGTAGAATTCGTCGTTGGGGCCGCGCATCAGGCCGAATTCAGGGTGACCCGTGAACGTGTCGTCGCTCGTGTCATCATAGAGATAGGCCCAATCGCTGCCACTATTTGACGCGTAGGCATAAACCTTCTCAAATGCTTCAGCTCGGTTATAGAACTCGTAGTTGTTGCCGCGCAGCAGAGCGAATCCTGGCTGGCCAACTAAGAAATCGTCGGTTGTTGAATCGTGTAAGTAAGCGTTGTCGTTGCCACCAGCGAGAGCATATCCGTAAACGCGCTCAAAGCCGTCCGCGCGATTAAAGAACTCGTAGTTGTTGCCGCGGAGCAGACTGTACGTTTCTCGCCCGACAAACTGATCGTCGGATTCTCCGTCGTACAGGTAGGCATAATCGGAGCCGCCGCTCTCGGAATATGCATACACTCGGCCAAAACCATCGACCTGATACTCGAAGCCGGCGCCGCTGAGCGTGGCGGTAGACGCGGTTGCGGTGAACGTGTCGTCTGCTATCGAATCGTACAAGTAGGCATAATCGGTTCCGCCGCCACCGTCGACGTGGATGGTTTCGAAATCCGTGCCCGTGACTGTGTAATTCGCGCCGCTGAGCAAGAGGGAGTGTGTGTCGAAGGTAGCTGTATCGTCGCCCTGGCCACCATTGGCAGTCAGCGTGTCACTACCACCACGACCATCGAAGTCGAGATTGGTCACACTGGCACCATCGAGTGACACAGTCGCCTCGTTGACTGTGATCGAATGTGACGCTCCGGAATGCCACACGACGTTGTCATCTCCCGAGGTCCCGAGAATCGTTGCCGTGTTTCCGTTGATCGTGACGAATTGAAATGCGCCGAAATCAATCCCACTCGTGGTGGCACCCGATGTTACCGTGGCTGTCACGGAACTCGCCGTTGTCGCGCGGTATCCGTTCTGGATTTCGTAGCGCACCTCGTAGGAGCCGCTATTGATCCCTGAAATTGTATAGTCGCCGTTCGCGCTGGTTGTCGTCGAGTTTTCGCCCGCGTCGAATTGGCCGTTTCCGTTTACATCCACATAGGCAGTCCAACCGATTAAGCCGGTGTCTCCGCCATCGCGTGTTCCATTTTCGTTGTTGTCCGCATAGACCTGCCCACTGATGGCCCCGACTGGCATCGCCGAGATTACCAGGTCGAGCTTTTCATTGCTCCCGTTAATTGTCACGGTGCCCATATTGACCGTGCCGTTTAGGTTGCCACCGGACGCCGTCACCGTATAGGTTCCTGGTGGCAGTTCGAGTTGATATCCGCCGGCCGTCATTGTCGTTGTCGTGACTGTTGTTGAGCCGGCTGCGCTTACGGTGATGTTGCTTTCGCCTTCACCGGCATCGTAGTCACCATCGTCGTCGGCATCATCGAAAACCACGCCCAACAAACGTGGATTACCGTAACTGCCGCGCCAACCGAAGTCGTGAGTCACAAGATAATCACCGACGGAGGTCGTGGAACTGTTATCTTCGACGATGCCGATGCCGACTTCCACAAATCCATCGTTCATGATGTTGTTGCGATGCCCCGGGGGCGATTGAATTCCTCCGTTTGCGCTACTTCCTCCCCAGTCAATAACAAAGGCCGAGTGGCTATGCATCATCGAGTCCGCATAGGCAAAAACGTTCTCGCCGACGGACAAACCTGGGCCTGTGTATCCGGCGTTGACGATTCGCGTCAGTAACCCCTCTTCTTGCGGCAACCCGAGTGAACTGTCGGCGGGCAGCTGATGGGATTGAAGGTCCTGCAACTGCATTCGTTCCGAATGGTCGGTGGCCGCATTAAAGAGACTTTCATTCCAAGCCAACGGAGCAGCGGCAGTGAGCGCACTCCATTGGTTTTGTAGCGTGTTGATGTCTACGCCAAAAAACGACATGGATGCATTCACATTCGCGTCGGTGGAAACAAAATAATTTGGGTCTCCGGGTGTTGTGCTGAGAAAGATCCAATCCAGTTCGTCGGCAGGGCTCATCCGCATGCGGTTGATATGCTCGAGTGTTTCTTGCTCGAAACCCGATGGGTCAAATGCCAGTAAACGACGACCTTCGAGCGACTCAAATCGGCAAAGCGTTTTGCGGCGTCGACGACCGACTTTATTATTTGGTTTTGTATTCCACAAACCGAAGGCGAGCATGGAGATTCCTCCGCGGTGAATGACCGGCGCGACAAGCATGAATGACAGTCTTGAGCTCGTGTTAGCACGAGAAAGGGCCCCTGTTTTTGGGCCTCAGAAAGGATAGCTTGTCGCGTTAAAGAGATCGGCGGTACGGAACACGATCATTCGAGTTTTCCATTGTGTCCCGGAGTTTCATGCCGATCCATTGGCTTGAACGACATGTTATCGAACCTATGATGAGTTTATTCAACACATGCGTTAGAAACTCACAGTGCCACCGTAGCATCTGATTGTACTTCCGCGATCTTGTCGTTCGGGCGCGCCGAGTTCTTGGGCGGTTTCGAGTAACAAGGCGCCGTCGTGGTCGATGCCTCGGCAGATACCGGCGTGGGTTGACGAGCCACATTGCCACCGAATCGGGCGCCCCGAAAGAAAGCAATGAGGCCCCCAAAAAGCGCGGATATCGAGCCGCTCGGAAAAACTATGCCAGGCTCGTTCGATACCGATCAAAACCTCGCGCAAGACGTCGGCAATTTGGACGTCCCCACAAACGTCGGTCAACGCAATCGCGATATGACTCAATTCCTCGTCTTCGGCGTCATTCATAAACACATTGTTCACATTGATACCAATTCCAATGACGAGAAGGTGCGGTGCCCGTACAACACCTTCGATCAAGATTCCGCAGACTTTCTTCTGCCGTAGGAAGACGTCATTCGGCCATTTTACTTGTAATTCACTTTCCGGGACGAAATTCGATAAACCGTTGCGGACGCCCAGCGCGGTCCACAGTGATAGCTGTGGCCAAGATTCTTGTTTGGGATGGAGCTTCGAGGCGTCCGAGAGGAGTGAAAAGGTTAATGCGCCCGCGGACGAGATCCAACGATTGGTCCCACGCCCTCGTCCGGCGGTTTGCCGTGCCGCGATGAACAGGGCCGGTCGCTGGTCGTTATCGCGCGCCCGACGATGGGCTTCGTCGTTGGTTGACTCGAGTTCGGCGAAAAAATGAACGGACTGGATGAACGATGTATCAAGCAGTGTTTCTACATCGGCTCGGTACAATAATGAATCGGACATTGAGACTTCCCTCATCTTTTCCCCATCTCACACCTCAGCGCTCTTTGCGACCACTGCGTTTCAATTCTCGTCGCTACTTGCCAAATGTTTCTGAAATTGTTGGCGATGCATGAATCGAAGTATCAAAGTTTGATTGTGACATTGCAACTCATCTTCACGGAAGGGATTAAACGCAGAGGCCGCAAAGAGCGCTGAGGGCCGCAGAGTTAGTGGTTCGAGGGTCCATCACGTCGTGACGAGTCCGTGGACGGTCAATTGTGATTGTTGCACAGAAGACTTACGCGGCGCGTTCAAACGTAGTAGCCGATTTGCGACGGTTGGGATGAAACTGCGGAACGATCCGCACGAGTTCGTCGACGATCATATCGTTTGGAAATTCTGTAAGATTACGCAAACGCGTGACTGCTTTGTGTATTTCAAAGCGGTTTTCTAGGTTTGAATCAACGACTGTGATTTTGGGGTGTGTGGTGCTCACGTGATTCTCGCCGTCAACGCGCAGCTCTTCGTAGAGCTTTTCTCCGGGACGTGTTCCGATGAATTGAATTTCAATGTCTTCATCGACACGCAGGCCTGAAAGTCGTATGAGGTCGCTCGCCAAGTCGACTATACGTACCGGATCTCCCATGTCCAGCACAAAGATCTCACCGCCTTGGCCCATCGCTCCGGCTTGGATCACAAGTTGGGAAGCTTCGGGAATCGTCATGAAATAACGCGTCATATCAGGGTGCGTTACCGTGACCGGACCGCCCTGTGCGATCTGCTTGCGAAATATTGGGATGACACTGCCGGCGGAATCAAGCACGTTGCCGAAGCGCACCGTGACGAAGTCGCAATTGGTCGTTTCGTTGAGCGACTGCACATAGAGTTCGGCAACTCGCTTGCAGGCACCCATCACGTTGGTTGGATTAACTGCCTTGTCGGACGAGATCATAACAAATGAGTTGACGTCATGTTCGGCCGCCAAATCCGCAATCTGTTTGGTTAACAGCACGATGTTCTTCACGGCTTCACCGCAATGTTGTTCCATCAGCGGCACGTGTTTGTAGGCGGCAGCATGGAAAACTATGTTTGGTTGATATTTCTCAAAGAGTTTTTGCATGCGCGGACGATCATTGCAGTCGGCCAGCGCAATTTCGATTTGGTGTTCGTTCGATAGTTGACAAAGTTCGCGATCTAGAAAGAATTGCCCACTCTCGGAACGGTCGACAAGCACGATTTGTTTGGGGCGAAACCGCAAAAGTTGTCTGCAGATCTCCGATCCGATACTTCCAGCACTGCCGGTTATCATTAGCACATTCCCGTCGATCCATCGATGCAAACCGGATTGATCGAGGTTGACCGGTGCTCTTCGCAGTAGGTCTTCAATGGAGACCTCACGTGTGGACAGCGTGACGTTTTCGTTGAGAATTTCTTCATACGACGGTAGCACGCGGACCTTGACGCCACACTTTTCACCGTTGTACACGAGTTGTCGTACTTGTTTACCCGTCAAAGCACCGGCTGTAATGAAAACTTCATTCGCGCCATGTCTCTCGGCCAATTCGCATGTATTGGCTAAGGTACCGACCACCGGAATGCCACTGATCTGGCTTCCCACCGCCGTTGAGTCGTTTGTAATGAAACCAACGACGCGGTATTGAAGCAATTTATTGCGCCGTATTGCTCGCAAGAGGGACTCGCCGGCATCATTAGCGCCCACAATGAGCACCGGTTCACCCGAGCGATTGTCAAAAAATGAATTCTTCTCTTGCGCCAGACGCGACAAAGAACGAATTGATCCAACGGCAACGACGACAGCTCCCCAGTTCATGAGAAACACGCTCCGCGGAACGTTCGTGTCCGGGAACAGAATGTAGTCGCAGAGAACAATGACCACGGACGCAGTCGTAGCTGCTTTGCCAAGCACAATGAGATCGTGAAACGTGACGTAGCGAATCCATAGGTTGTGGCTACGGAACCAACAAAAAACTGCGACCTCGACAATAACCACACATGGTAGGGTGTACCGCATGTTGGCCAGATGTTGCGACTGAACGTTACCCTCGAATCGCAGCCACCAAGCAACGTAGTATACCCCGGCAAAAAGCAGAGCTAGCAACGGAAAGCTTACCCAGGCCCGCGTTGTTGCAGGCCGCAGCGAAGACATGAGTTTTCTTTTGAGGTTACTTTTCCTTGACATTTATCGTTTACTTACGCGGTGGTTGGTTCAATTGGAATTAAATGAGTGATTTCGCATTGGTTGGGGTAGTGGTCATCTTGATGACGTCTCGGGATTGGCGTTGTTCGCCTGTCGACCGGTGCGCGTGGCGCTCGCCAGCATCCGTTGCATCTGTTCATCGGATGGTTGTCGACGGAGGCACCATTTGAGTTCGCGTATTGCGCGTTCCCAGTCGTTTTGCCGATACAGCTCAATCGCAAGTGTTCTGCGGGCTTTGACAGAAAATGGGGAGTTGGACACGGCCAATTGCGCGCACTCCAAGCTTTTGGGGTCGTCGTCGGCGAGTCGATATAGATACGTTGCGTACATCCAATGGCGGGTTGAAATTGTGCCCATGGTGTCCTGAGCGTGTTGTGCGGCGTAGTCTGCCAGAAATCCAGCCACGACACGCGTTTTTTCAACTTGATTTGAGGCGTTGTAGAATTGCAACAACGATTTAAGGGCAAATTCATCTGGTTCAAAATGCAACAAGAACTCGGTCACTGGCAATCCGGCAGCCATCGTGTTGATGATAGCATTTCGGAATTCGTTGTCCTGATGAAACGAACGCTTCCAAAAGCTGAGTGTTTTTTGGACGTTACCTCGCAGCGCTGCATCCTGGCCAATTGCGTAGAGCACGGCTCCGTCGAAAGGGCGCACACAATAAGCTTGCGACAACAACTGTTCGGTACCCGCATCCGAGATGCCTTCAAGAAAGGCGAGCTGAGCCAAGTAGATATATCCTTTGCCAAGGACTGGACATCCGGATATGCCGACTCGAGCATTTTGCAGTGCCTGATCCAGTAATAGGCGGTTGTCACCCAATGCGGCTTTCAGCCACTGATCCAGCGCTTTCCGGCTGGGAAACCGCGATGCGATCGCAGCATCTCGAATCGACGCTAATCCCATCGCATTGACGCTGCGGAGTTGCGTTTCTTCGAAAAGTCGCAGACGAATGCTAGCCAGTCGGATATTTGCGCGAGGATGTTGCGGATAACGTTGGAGCGTTGTCTCAAGTTCCCTTGCCATGGCCCGATACGATTTTGTCCGGAAGTCGTTCGCCAACGTCCGCGGGTCGTCCGAAATCGTCGTTATGGGAGCTGCACTTGACGAAAGCCTCTGGTACCGATTCCAGGCTGGAGAAGCATAGGCGGCCGGCCATTGCCACGCAGCCATTGCAACAAACACCGCGATCGCAATGACCGTTATGCCACTCCATTTGGGTTGACTTAAACTAAACATTGGTAGCGATGCTTCTTTACGATCACCGTCCATTGAAAGCCACTGAAGCATGCGGCAAGCACAGGCAGCCAGCAGAATTGTCACACTCATACATGCGGGCAGATACCAGACAAAATCAAAAGCAGAGTGAACGGCGCTGGCTGCGAGACCTGTCGCGACGGCTACTCCGGCGGAATAACGTCCTTGATCCAATCTTGTCAGTAGTTTCCAGGACCAAACACCGCACGTACCGAGGGCGATCAAGAGGAGCCCAAGTCCTGGCAGCCCCGTTTCAGTGAGCACTTGCAGGTAACCGCTTTCGGCGTGCGTATACTCAAGCTCCGTTGGATGAGGAAAAAACCGGCGATATATCTCGACGTGAGAGCCGACCCCGGTACCGCAAATCGAAAAGTGTCTTGCCGCCTCAAGATTGGCTTTCCAAATGCGTCGCCGGCTTTCCCTACGATCGATTTGGTCCAGAGAAATGGAGGTTAACGAAGAAAGTTCCGAAGCAACTTGCTGTTTGCCGTGAATCGTCAATGCGGCGGCCACCAGCGCGCCAACGGTTACCATTACCAGCAGAGATTTCTTGCTCAATAATTGCTTCCTAGCAAACAGAAACATAGCGAGAACACCGGCCAGGAACATTACCAACATGCCACCGCGTGAACGGGCAAGTAAACCGCTGACGGAAATCAAGGCAATCGCGGCGGCAAGAACGAACTGGGTGTATTGCGCGGATTTTTGAGTCGCGCCATTGGTTGATTTCGTTCGGGTGCTCTGATCTCCCCAGGACTTATGCAGCCACCAAAGCAGCGGGCCAATGCCGAGCGCCAGAAAATGGCTGAAATGGTTGGAGTTGGCGAAGGGCCCACACAGCACATTATGCGCTTCGCGTGACGGATGAATAAAGAGCCATGCGAACTTTTCCGTGCGGCTGATGTATTGCACTAAACCAATGGCTGCCATGGCGATCGCTGCGAGAGCGATCCAGCGTAGCAAACGTTCGACATGTTGCCAGTTTCGCAGCCATTGAACAGTAACCAAGAACAAGGCGGCGTGAGCCACGAGCGTTACCAGGCCTGCGCGCGTCGACAATGGTGCAAGTGAAAGTCTGTTCCAATTGCCAAACGATATCTCCCGCGCCGTATCTGACCAGGCTGGCAGTAGTGTCGCTTGAAAAGGCGACGCGGCCGCAACCAATTGCCGCGGCAGAGGCAATAGCTGTGTGGCCACCAGCAGAAGCGCTGCCCCGATTAACCAACCGACATTCGTTGCTCGATAGGAGGCTTGCGGCGCTAACGATTGGCGGACGAGCCAAGCAATAGCAAAGGTGCTTACAAGGATGAGGTAGACGAGCTTGCCGATTGGGTGACGCCCACCCATCATCAGGGGAGCAAAGAATAGAATGCCCAACATGGCGACATCGGCAATGTCGTCGCAGAGCTTACGGGGCTTATCGAGGTGTGATCGTAGAGATTCGTTTCGCGGCAGAATGCGGCGACGAATGGAGCGTCCATGTAAATGTCGATTGCCCCAATTCATATTATCTTGCAGTAATGAAGTCTTTTGTCACGATTGACGACAGCCGCTCAGGATGACAAAACGTGGCGCCGTTCCGTTAGGCTGCTCGACCGCGAAAGTAAATCGTGCTGGATGGTTCAACCACAATTGTGTCTGCTTGCGTTATGTCGTTTTCGTGTTCAGCGGATTCATGCTCAGCGGATTCATACAGCGCGGATGCTCGTCCGGCAGATTCGTGTTCGTTGCCAACTTTAGACCTGTAGGTCACTGTGTCGGGGCCATCCGCGATTCTTCTCACGGCTATTGATTGGTCGGCCGCCGGTTCTTCGTCAATTCGAAATATGTGGACTTCCTCGTCACTCACGGCGGACTCGTCCACGCTGATTTGCGGCACGACTTTCACCACGTCCGGTGTCGTGGAAATGGGTTCGGGATCGACGTCTCGCTCGTTGGTGCCATAGCCATATCCGTAGCCATATCCATATCCGTAGCCTCCGTAGCTATCGTAGCCGCTGTTTTCATCATGGCTCACCGCGTTGATCACCAGTCCCAGAACCGTCGGTTGGATCGTGGCGATGCTCTCAAATGCGCGGATGACACCGCGACGATGGTTCTTTTGCGGTTGGACTACAACTAACAGTCCGTCGACGAAACGACCCATGATCGCCGCATCGGAAGCTGCGAGTATGGGAGGGCTGTCAATGATGATCTGGTCGTATTCGGTTTCAGCCCAGGCGATGAGGTCCGCGAAGCGATCAGAGCTCAAAAGTTCTGCAGGGTCTGGCGGACGTCGTCCGGACGGCAGGATTTCCAAGTCGTTTAATTCGGTTTTCACCAGATTCGCCCAGCATATTTCCGAAATGGCCGTCTCACTGCGTAGGATTTCGGCGACGCCTTCGCTGCGGCGGAGGTCGAACAAAGTCGTCAGACCTGGCCGTCTCATATCGCAATCGATCAGCAGTGTGCGTTTGCCTGACTGTGCATACGAGACTCCTAAGTTCGCCAGCACGGTCGTTTTGCCGTCGCTGGGTTCGGCACTAGTGATTACAACCCGCTCGGTGTTCTGCCCCGAAAGAGAAAGGGCTGTTCTCAGTGTCCGGAATGCTTCGCTTTCAACCGCGTCTCGGGCGCAGTGAGCTTGTAATGCTTCAAGACCGATGCCTTCGCGTTGTTCGTGTTTGCGAACCATCGCCAGCACTGGGACACCCAACTGATCTTGCAGTTCCTCGGGCGAACGGAAGCGGTCGTCCATCACATCCGTTACGTAGATGATTAGTGAGCCAATAATAAAGCCCATCAGAGATGTAATCAAACCAATACGTTGAAAACGCGGACTAATCGGCTTGTCAGGGCGAACTGGTGGATCGACGATAGAAACGCGCACGTCGGACTGACTCTGGTTGATATCGATTGTCTCGATTCGACTCACGAGCGCATCGTGGAGGTCTCGTAAGGTTTGAACGTTGCGGTCGATGATCTTAACAGCCGACAGACGGTCCGTTACAATATTCGCCTCCGCCTGCGCCAACTCGTATTGTTTTTTCAACTCGTGTTCTTGCGCCCGGGTTCGAGCGAGGTTTTCCTCAACCATCTGGTACAGCATCGCGCCCAAACGTTCATCTTGCATCCCGGACATGCGCTCGCTTCTTTGTGCCTCAAACGCATTCAGATAGTTTTGTGAAGTTCTGATCTTATTAGCTGTTTCGACAACCGACGGGTGGTTAGGGCCATAATGTTGATGCAGCGACGTGAGCTGTGCCTGGTTGTCGAGCAAGTCTTGTTCGATTCGGCCCAAGATGACAGCGTCATGGGAATTCATGCCGAGCGCATTGAGCATCAACTCTTTACCAAGCAATGGTTCCAAGAAAAGGAGGTGCTGTTGGAGGTCGCCTTTCGAATTGACCGTGTTGCGAATCGCTGCTAATGAAGCCTCTAGTTGTATGCGACGCTCTCGAGTCTCTAGCAAGGAATCATTGAAGGAAATCACATTTTGGATCAACGGATGGACGACATTCAATGCGCCGTCGATGTCGAAGTCCGCGCAACCGCGTTTGGCTGCTAGTAGGTCGTTTTCTTTTGCCGCGAGCCGTTCTTGAAGTTGTTGACGTTCTTGTTTGAGCAACGTGATGACTTCGGTCGTGACACTCTTGTGATTCTCGTCAATGTACTCCAAGTATGCCGTGACAACGGCGTTCGCGACATTCAATGCTGCCTCGGGTTGCTGCGAATCCGCCGACACCTCGATGATGCTAGTACGCCGAATCGCGGAGGCGCGGATCATCTTGCTCAAATCACCAAGCATTTTTTCGTGCGTCATATCGGGTGACAGCTCAGGGGGCGACTCGCCAAGGAGGGAAAGAGTCCTTTCCAACACAACCCTACTTGTGACCAACCGTTCAAACGTTGCCATTTGATCCTGCGTTGAACGATCGGTTGATTGCGTTACGCTAAGCGAATCGGGTCGTGAGATGCGCACCAAAACGGCTGCCTTCGCTCGATACGTACGCGTTGCCGTGGCAAAATAGAGTCCGCCCAGCGTCATGCAGGTGATCAGCGAAAGGATCAAAACTGCCTTTCGGCGCCTTATGAGCCACAAAAAACGCATTGCCGAGTGAACCACATTGCTTGTATTCAACGTGGACGATGGCAGGTCCCCGACGTAGTGTGATTCGTTCTGCATCGGTTTGCGTGTCCGCATCTCTAAAATAGTGAAAGGGAGCTGGTCAGCCCGATTCGTACGACGTTTTTGAGTGTGCCAAAGACAAACGTCAATGGCGTTTCTTCAACGCTTACAACGTCGCCGTCCGTGAGTAGGATATTGTCCGCTGGCGTCGTTTTCGCTTTTCGAATGGATACTTCCACCACGACGGGTTCGGCCGCATTTGGAATCTGGCGGATGACGTATGCTCGATCCGCAAGAGAGATTCTTAACCCTTGCGCCATGGCGATCGCATCAAGGATGCGCACGTCTTCACCGGGCGGCAATTCGAATCGGTTAGGCTTTTGAACTAACCCGATAACATGAACGTACCGAGGAGGAAGTTTGCGAACCATCACGATCGCGCCGTCGTCAAGACGATAATCCTGTGACTGCGGAGACGTTGTCGCCGCGACAAGGTCGAGTCGTACCGAACGGGGGCCCAAGGTCTGCGGCGGATGTTGTCCCGTTGAGCTGTCATAGGACGTACGAGCAACTTCTACTGGAACTTGGCCATTGTCGGTTGGCAAGTTTGTATGAGTAGGTTGTGCCGGAAGTCGAATTTCGAGTATGCGGTCGGCATCATCGGATAAACCGCCCGCTGCAATCAGAGCTGAAAGTAGATCACTTCCGGCAACGGGCAATTCGTATGAACCTGGCTGCTCAACGGCACCGACGACCGATATGCGATTTGTGCGCCGACTTTCGAGGGACATTGACACGCTCGGTTGCCGGTAGATACCGCGGTGAATACTGGCGTCACGGATAAGGCCTTGTGCTCTCCGAACATCCAGTCCTGCCACCTGGATGGGCCCGACCAGGGGAATTTCGACCGTGCCATCTTCGGCGACAGTAACCGGCCACGGTGTGGGCTGTCGATCTTCGGCGCCGGTCGCAACAGTAACGTTTAGCATGTCGCCAGGGAAAATTGCCGAACTGTTGGCTTGCGGTGACGCCAATCTCGATAGATCCAACGAGTTGACATTAATCGTCGGCAGAGCGGCGTATTCAGCTGGCAAGGAACTGGGAGCAAAGCCGACTTGCCGGCAGCCAGTCAACATGCACACCAACCCGATCGCACAGAGGAAACCAAGCTGGAATCGTGATGTAATTCTTCGTTTCGGCAACGACTTCACTGTGGCTAATCCAAAGCGCATGAGTGCTCGTTTGATATCTCGACAAATGGGTCCAGTTGACGGCGGGTTAAGTTGGCATCTAACTGGCGGGGCGCGAATCTGAATCGTGCACGGCGATCGGAATGGCGATGGCGGCAGCAATCAGAAGCCCCAGAAACCACGGTTGAAAGCAGAACAAGGACTCAATGGGTCGCTGACCGCGAACGGTTTCTTCGCCAACTCGAAGCTGGATCGTGGATTCCGCGCTCGGCGGAGCCGTGTCATGATGCCAGAGCCGAATTATTTGTACTTCGTTGCCAGCGCGTAGCTCGTAAACGCCGCCGCGATTTGTGACCAGTGAGAAAGAACCAGCCTGATCGGAAACAGTGGCGGCCGTCATGTGGCCTTGCGAGTAGATTGCGACGGACATGCCACCTACAGGATTTCCTGTTTCGTCGAAAAGCCGCCCGTTGAGTGTATTGTCTCGGGTCAGTGCGATATCGGTGTTTGTCTTGACCTTTGCCGTCTTACGTGCCGCTGGGTTAACGGACCATGCGTTGAGCGGAAAGAGCAACGGCAGGAGTGCCACGAAAGCAAGGCTGTATTTGATGTTTTTCATCATTTGAATTCTGGCAAGAGCGATTGGTGGAACAAACTTATTGGCGCCGTGAGCCTCATTCGCTCGCATTACGGTCAGAGCGGTTATTGTGCAACGCGATGGGAATGACAACGGCTGCCACGGCGATGCCCGCGATGAGCCATGGACTGGCCACTCCGCAAACGGGTCGCCTTCCTTGCCCGCGAACCGTTTCTTCGCTCAACGTCAACCGAAACGTGTCGTGAGCTTGCGGTGGAGCCGAACCGGCGGCCCAACAACGCAAAACTTGAACCTTATTTCCGGCGGCGATTTGGTAGGTTCCACCGCGTAAACTCGCAAAACGAAAAACACCCTTCTGATCGGTCTCGATTGAGTGGAGTAACTTGTTTTGATTCCATAGTTGCACGGATAGTTCCGGAATTGGAACGCCCGTCGCATTGACGACGACGCCGACTAAGGCTTGCTCTTTGTTGAGCTCAACATCACGGACTTTGGCATTCCGCGCGGGTTGAGCCGTCGACTTGGCGATTGCGGCCGACGGTTGCAATACGGGCTGTTGGGCGAATGATCCGGAAGGGAAAAGTAATCCGCAACAAGCAAGGCTAACGCTGACCGATCGCGTCGTTTTCCAGAGGCGCATGATTCATGATCCTGATGGTGTGGATTGGCAGCCAAGCCACCTCGGGCCCACTTCAGTGTGAATCCAAGACGACTTTGCCGGTTTCACTCGATTACTGGCCACATCCCGCTGGGATACCGACCGTGACAAATCAGCGTCGAACGACGCCAAGGTTTGAAAAGTTGTTAATGAAAAGTGTTGTCCACCGCGCGGGTGGGATGATACTCAAACGGGCGTAAGAAAAAAAGTCCAAAGGTTCGCTGGCATCGTTCTCTTAGCTGGCATCGTCATCATCCAATGCCAACGGGATGGCAATGGCCGCCGCCACGGCAGCTCCAATTACCAATGGGTGAAACATAAATGAAAGCGGGCCTCTGGTCACCCCGGCAGCTCCACCGCAACTGCCGTCGCAACCAGCAAGGCCGCAGCCAGGTTGGGTGCAACTCTGTGCCCGTACGGTGGGGCCGACGACAACGGTTGCCAATTTGACGGCACGAGGTGGCGCCGCCGCTCCTCGCCAAACGCGGAGATCAACGGTTTTTTCAGCAACGGCAACTTGATACAACCCACCCGTTAGCGGGCCTGTGTGGAAGACGCCTTTTTCGTTCGCTTTGACGGATGCAATGTGTTTCTGATGGCGTCGCACATGGACAGTCGTGCCGGTGAGCCCGATTCCTTGTTGATTCACGACCCGGCCGACAAGTTGATTTTGGTCATTAAGCGACACATCCAAGGGTTTCGGCAATTTGACTTTTCGTTGCGTTGCCGGCAACACCGGTACATCGCCGAATACTCGGCCGCCGATACATGGAGACGGAATCAACATCCCGACGCACGAACACAACATGATCCACACATTGACACGCGTTGTACGTTTCATTATTCGGTTTCCCTATGTTGGTGATTCGGGTCCAGTGAACTCAGCAAGCATATACCATGATGTCACTGTTTTCCGGACCGAATCCGATAGCGGTGCACGAAGTAGTGGCGAATTGGCCGGCCACCGATTTGGCGCGGGACGTTACCAAAGGGCAGTCGGTAAGAAAAGGCCAATGATGAAGTTTTTTAGGTTGACAGTTAGATGTCAACGTATGGCCGCAAAAGAATTCGGCGTATTCGCTCTGCTAGATGGACACGCTAGCGTAAGACAGCCGGCGACAATTATGCCGCCTGTTGGTTATTGATGATTCTGTGTTAAGTCACGCTTCGAACGTGATCGACAGCAAGCGTTAGCTGGCATCGTCGTCACCGAGAGCGAGCGGAATCGCAATCACGGTAGCGATGCCAACTGCGAGCACCCACGGGCTACCAACCCTGCAACAACCGCAACTCTCACAACGCCCGAATTGGCCGCATCGCCCGAACTGGCCGAAACGTCCGAACTGGCCGAAACGCCCGCATCGGCCACATTCCTCGCATTGGCCGCGTATGATCTGACCATCCGTCATCTCAACAGCGCGAACCGCACGATCGCTGCGCTATCACGAACGCTCAACAAAA